>JAJXVI010000004.1 GCA_021782195.1 bacterium
CCGAGCTTTGCTGCAAGAGGGCCGAGTTCCGCAAACAGCGTCTTCTTGCAGAAATAGCATCGGTCGGGGGCGTTTCGTCGATACTCGGGGAGTTCGATTTCTCGGGTCGGCACTTCGACCAGGCGTACCCCGAGGTCGGTGGCGAACGTTCTCGCGCGCGCGAGTTCGCTTTCACCCAGGCTTTCGGAGACAGCGATGCCTGCCACGAGGTTGGGAACGCACTGGCGGGCTTCGTGCAAAAGGTAGCTGCTGTCGACGCCGCCGCTGAAGGCGACCAGCAGTCCGCCGCTCGCGAACTCCGCGAGGAGTTCGAGCAGGCGGGCACGATGAGACGCGGCCGCGGTGGCGGTACGGTCGATGTCGGTCCAGGTCGGGCGGTAGGGTGCACGAGGAAGCGTCATGGCCGGATTATAGCATATCGAAGGAGAACACCCCGGGAACAGGCAAGGAAACCTTCCGTGCCAGAAGGTCCCGGCTCTTGACGGCGGGAAGGCTTTCTCAGGTCCTCCGTTCCGGGAGTCACCCGAGACGCTTTTCCTGCTTGCGACGCGTGCGAGCCCCGCGTGAATCGCGGTACTGTTGCGAGGAAACGAGGACCTCCACGCATTTTGCGAAACGTGCGTGCGGACGCTGTAGGCCACACGAGGGCTCCCGTGCCCGCAAGAGTGGTCGCGATGGGTCTGCGCGTGGGACGGAGGCTGATTCACATGAGACCATTGACAACCCTGCTTTCGGTTGAGGAAGCCATGGAGCGCCTGCTTGACGAGGTTCGCCCGGTCGAGGGGACGGAGCGCGTATCCCTGTTTGACGCCGGCGGACGCGTGCTGGCCGAGGACGTTCTCGCCTTCATCGACGTCCCGGCCTTCGACCGTGCGGCGATGGACGGCTACGCGGTCGTCGCGGCCGCGACGGTTTCGCCTCCGGTCGCGCTGCGGTGCGTGGAAGCGCTTTACGCGGGTAGCACGCCGCGGGCGCGCGTGGTGGCCCAGACGTGCTGTGAAATCGCCACCGGTGCACCGCTTCCACCGGGCGCCGATGCGGTGGTGATGGTGGAGCATACCCGTCGTCAAGGCGACCTCATCGAGATTGAGCGTCCCGCGCGTCCGAGTCAGCACGTCACGCGTCGGGGATCCGACATGCGTGAGGGGGAACGGGTGCTGGAGGCCGGCACCGTGCTGTCGCCCGCACGCGTTGGCGCCGCGGCCGCGGTCGGGAGGAAGGACCTGCTCGTCTATCGCCGACCCCGGGTGAAGGTGGGATCGACCGGAAACGAGGTGGTCGAACCCGGTGAGCCCCTGCCTCCGGGGCACGTCTACAACATCAACACCTGGTCGCTGTGTGCCCTGTTCCGGGAACTCGGGTGTGACGTCGAGCCCCTGCCGATTGCGCCCGACGACGAGGCCGTGATTCGCGAGCGCGTTGCGGGTGCGCTCGATGCCGACCTGGTGGTCATCACCGGTGGCAGTTCGGTGGGTGAAAAGGACGTGTTGCAGGACGTGTTTGCGCAGCTTGGCGAGATTGTGTTTCACGGCATTGCAATCAAACCCGGCAAGCCGACCATGCTCGCGCGGATCCAGGGCCGTCCGGTGATCGGCATGCCGGGATACCCGACTTCCTGTCTTTCGAATGCCTATCAGTTCCTGATTCCGGCGATCGACCGGCTCGCCAGACGCCCGTCGTCCCGTCGCTTCAAGCGATCAGTCCCCCTGTCGGAGCCCATCTCGGGCGCCGGGGAACGTCACACCCTCTACACCGTGCGGTTGACCGATGGCGTGGCGGCGGCAGCCTTCAAGGAATCTGGCGCCATCACGTCGATGTCACGTGCCGACGGGTACGTGGCCATTCCCGTGGGAACCCGGCAGCTCGAAGCTGGAGACGTTGTCGAGGTGACACTGTTGTGACTGACGAGGTGTACCGGACATCGGTCCATGGCGGGGAGGCAGCACGTGCGTCCCACCCACAGGTGATTTTAGCAGGAACCGGGGTCACGGGCGCCGGCAATTCTTCCGCGGGTTCCGACCCGGAACCGATGCCGCACATCGAGCATCGCTCGAGGGGCCCCGCCGCGGTTCGCTTCATGGTGGTGACCGTGAGCGATTCACGCTGCGCCGAAACCGATGACAGTGGACGCATCATCTGCCGACTGTTGACCGAGGCCGGGCACGCCGTGACCCAGTGGCGAATTGTCCGGGACGAGCCGCTGGAAGTGGCGGCGGTGGTTCGGGAAGGCGTGTCGATACCAATGGTCGACGTTGTCGTGCTCAACGGCGGAACCGGAATCTCCTCGCGCGACGTTACCTTCGAGACGCTGCTGGCGATGATCGAGAAACCGATCCCGGGCTTTGGCGAACTGTTTCGCATGCTCAGTTTTCAGCAGGTCGGTTCGGCGGCCATGTTGAGTCGCGCAACTGCCGGCCTGGTTGGCGGAAAGGCGGTGTTTTCAATACCGGGCTCACCGCGAGCGGCGGAACTCGCGATCACGCGTCTCATTCTTCCTGAGGCGTGCCACATCGTGGCCGAGACTTCTCGCTGAGGAGGCGTTCGCAAGCGCGGGGGTCCGCATAATTTCCTGCGCAGACTCGACAACTGTGCCCTTGCGCTGGAGGGCTTGTGCTTGACCGCTGTCGAATAGAATCGCTTCTCGCTGTCAAGCAATGCACACGCGTGGCGTTTGTCGGTGAAGTACAGTCGACTGACTGTGGAATCCGTCCGCCCTTGCCTGAAGAGGCGGCGTGAAGAAGGTTGCGACAGACAGGAACGGTTGACAGTTACTGCGAAAAAAGGTCGCCCCCGCGCACCGGGGGAGAGGAGGCAAAAAATTTGACCAAGGCAGAATTTACCGACAACATCGCAAGTCGCCTCAAAGTGAAGAGGAAAGAGGCCGCCGCTTACGTGGAGGCCATGCTTGCCGAGATCAGTGAATCGCTGGGTCGTGGCGAGAAGGTCCAGCTCATCCCGTTCGGCTCCTTCGAGGTTCGTGTTCGCCCGCAGCGTGAAGGCCGCAATCCGCGAACGCGCGAGAAGATCGAGATCCCCGAGAAGCGGGTGCCGGTCTTCAACCCGGGCAAGTCGCTGCGAGAGGCGGTTGGTGGATAACACCGCGCCCCGCCCGGCTCTTTTCGTCCTGGCGGCCATGTCATATCGTCTTCCCCAGGACCACGTTGCGGCATTTCTTGATGAGTGCCGGCGTGGTCTCTTTTCGCAGGCGGATTCAACTGGCCTCGGGGAGCTTTCGTTCGAGACGCGGACCATTCTGGTGGTTGACGAGTGGGAAGGGGTCTACGATCTGGCGCGACTGGCTTCGCGGGTGGACGTACTCTCCTTCTCAGGTCGACGTAGAGGATTTGGAACCGCGCGATCCACGGCCATCGCGGAAGCTCGCCTGGCCGGTGCCGACCGGGCGCTGCTGGTGGATGCCGACGGCCAGCACGATCCCGTTGAAGTGGCGCGTCTGGCGCGTCTGTTTGCGGTGTCCGAAAAAGCGGCCTTCATCCCCCACCGCCGTGCCGTTGACCTGCCGCTGTGCGATGGCGGAGACCTCGACCGTGGCCTTGCCGAGCGGTTCGAGGCCTACATCGTGGCGCGTGCCTGTCATCGCGACGATCTTCAGCAGGCCGACATGCAGCCGGGTCTTTTCATGTTCGACCGACGGGCGCTCGATCTGCTGGCGGCTTCCATGGAGTCCAGGGCCTATTCCTGGGACCTTGAAGCGACCGGTCGACTCGTGGGAAGCGACCTGCCGCTGGGATTTCCTGAGGTGGACACGCGTCCGCAGTCGGTGACGTTTTTCTCCACGACCGACAGTCAGGCGAACCTGCGGTTTCTCGCGGATCGTTTCGGGGAAGCGTCGGTTCGTGCTGGCTGGCAGTCGTTTGTGGCGCAGCCGTGGGTGAGACAACGCTCCCCCGACGAGGCGCTTGGCCGGCACGCACGCCACCTTGACGAGGCGCTGTCCTCGTAGCGCGGGCCGTCCCCCTGATCGCTGCGCCTCGCTGTCTGCACCCGCAGTTCCTCGCGGAAGTTGTGGGAGCGTAGCGTCCCCCCTGGTGCGTAGCGTCCCCCCCTGACCTTCATCCGACCGTGTTGGCGTGCGCATTCCTGCCAGACCCCCCGCCCACTGTTCGCGTGGGAGGGTCACGGTCTTGCCGCACACAAAAAGCAGGGGAGCCGTGCGCCGCCATGAAGGCAGGACAGATCCCCCGCGCTTGATCGTCTGGCGTCGCGGTTGCCCGACTCAGCCGAGATGAATCTCTTTCGCGTCGTGGATCCCGGGCATTGCGCGAATCTCGTCGACCAGTGTCGGACCGGCGGGCTCATCGGTGGAAAGCACCATCAGGGCGTTTCCTCTGGGATGGTCGCGACCGACCTGCATGTCGACGATGTTGATGTTGCGCGTTCCGAGGAAGGTTCCGAGACGGCCGACGACGCCAGGGGCATCGGCCTGCCAGGTCAGCAGCTTGTGTCCGGCCGGGTGCAGATCAAGCCGATGGTTGTCGATGCTGATGACGCGCGGGTCGCCCTGACCGAAGATGGCGCCTTCGCAACGATGTTCTTCACCGTCTGCGTGAACCACGACTTCGATGCGGTCGAGGTAGGATCGCTTCTGGGGCTGGCGGGCCTCCTGGAAGGCGATCCCGAACTGCGCGGCAATGTGCGGGGCGTTCACGAAATTGACGGTTTCCGCCTGGGTGACCGAGAGCAGCCCCTTGAGGACGCTCCACGTGACTGCCTCGAGTCGCATCTGGCAGATGTCGCCACTGTAGTTGACGTCGACCTGTTTGACCGAGCGCGTTGTGAGCTGTCCGAGCAGCGACCCCATGCGATCGGCAAGCTGGATGAACGGCGCGAGCTGGGCCATCTGTTCCGCCGGCAGGGAGGGGATGTTCACCGGAGCGCGCGCCGGCTGCCCCTCGAGCACCAGTGCAACCTGCTCGGCAACGTCGAACGCGACTTTCATCTGTGCCTCCTCGGTGGAGGCCCCCAGGTGCGGGGTGCAGATCACGTTCGGCATGTCGAGCAGGGGAGACCCCGCGGGCGGTTCGTCCACGAACACGTCGAGCGCAGCACCTCCGATGTGGCCGGACGTGAGCGCCTCCGCCAGTGCGTCCTGGTCGATGATGCCACCCCGTGCGACGTTGACGATGCGGGCTCCTTGTTTCATCGTGGCGAGCTGTTTCTTCCCGATCAGGCCGCGCGTTTCGCGCGTGAGCGGGGTGTGCACCGTCAGGACGTCCGCCTCTTTCAGCACGGTCTCGAGGTCGACCGACTCGATGTTCAGTTCGCGTGCGTGTTCGGCCGTGATGAACGGATCGAACACCAGGACCCGCGTCTTGAACGCCAGCACGCGGCTCGCAACTTCGCGGCCAATCTTGCCGAGGCCCACGATGCCGACGGTTTTGGCGTACAGTTCCTGCCCCGTGAACTTCTTGCGTTTCCATTCACCCCGGGCAGTGGATGCTGCGGCCTGCGGAATGTGCCGGAACAGGGCCAGCATCAGCGCGACGGTGTGCTCGGCCGCGGAGATGGTGTTGCCCTCGGGAGAGTTGACGACGATGATCCCTTTCTGCGTGCATGCCTTGACGTCGATGTTGTCGACACCGACGCCGGCTCGTCCGACGATGCGCAGTCGCGTGGCGCCTGCGATGAGGTCGGCCGTGACCTTCGTGCCGCTGCGCACGAGAAGAGCGTCGGCAGTCTTGAGAAGTTCCGTCAGTTCGTCAGGTGGAAACGAGTCACGGGCCGTGATTTGAGCGATCGTCTCAAGTCTTGCAAGCGCTTCCGAGGGAAGCGGGTCTGATACCACAACGTGAAAAGGCCGACTTATCGTGTCAGTCGGTGTGATGGAGGGTTGCGCAGTTTGCGTCGACATCGGAATGTCTCCTTGGGTGGGGTGATGGTCCCGGGGCCGTCATCAGCGTGGTCGTTGGCCCCTGCTCTGTCCGAGTACACTCGGGGCTATCCGATTTTTCCGTGGCCGAAGCGATTCCTGCCCCGGCGATCCAACCGTGAGGAAGGCTGTCGCGGTGACGGCGGTTCGTCGCGTGCCCGAACCAACTCAGGTGCGAGGCGGAGTTGTCGGGGTGCGCAGCAGTTTTGCACCCGGACGCGATGCGAGCTCCGGCACGACGTGGTCGGATGCCTCGTCCGCGTCGTGCGGCGTTCGCACCTGACGTCCGCGCGGGGCGTTCGGCGGGGATCCGTCCGCGCACGCCGTGTCGCCGTCCGCGCACGCCGTGTCGCCGTCCGCGTCCTCGTCGGCTGCCGGCGCGGAAAGGGGGACGTGCCTCGCAACCTGGTCGCGGAAATCCTTCTGCTGCATCTGTCCGACCCACAGTACCCGCGCATTCTCGTCGTTCTCGTAGTATCGCTTGCGCACGCCGACCTGACGAAACCCGAACGCCTCGTAGAGGCGGATGGCGGCAACGTTACTCTCGCGCACTTCCAGCACCGACCAGCGGACATCGCGCTCGATGGCGTCAGCCAGCATCCTTGCGAGCAGGAGACGTCCCACGCCGCTTCGTCGACGAACGGGGTCCACGGCAAAGGTTGCGATGTGGAGCTCGTCCATGACGATCCATCCACCGATGTAGCCCGCCACGCACCCGTCGATGAGCGCCACGAGGTAGTGCGAGAGTTTGTTCTCGCTCAGTTCGCGTTCGAACGAGTCGGCCGGCCATGCCACGGGGAACGACACCTCCTCGATGCGGTGCATTTCTGCGATGTGTTCGGCCGACAGGCGGACAATCTCAACTGTTTGCAAGCGGGCCTCCAGGGGCCTCTGTGAACGAGACGTGCGGAGATTCTGCGTGCTCGGGCGACGACGCTTCCAGGAGGGGGGCGATCAGGTCGTGTCGGATCGCGGGGAGAACGGGCTTCTTGACGTCCGGGGGACGCAGGTAGCACGGGAGCACTTCGGCGTAGGAAAGGAGGGTGACGGGACCATGGGCGCCACTCCCGGCAAGAGCGACGTGGCGTGCGGAGGGCTGGCCCGCCGAGAGGGGAGCTTCGATCACGTGGGTCGAGGTCGAAAAGACCCCCCGCAGGAGATCCCCGTAGGCAAGGAAGGCGCTTCCACCCACGACCGTGGGTCCCGAGATGGTGGCTTTGAGCCATTCGACCGCGTCCGCGGGGTCGAAGACCCTGGGGGCGTCCACGCACACGGGCGGGGTTCCACGATAGGAAGCTGCAAAGATCTGGCGTTTGCGCGCGTCGGTCAGTACGCAAATGGCGGTGTCGTGTGGGGAGAAAGGGGCAACGGTTTTGCACACCGCCGGTTCCGGGGCGCCCCCCCCTGTCGTTGCGAGCCACTCGTGCAGGCCGTAGCCGATGGTGTCAAGCGTTGACACTGCGACGACCGGACAGTCGAGTATCTGCGCAAACGTGCGCGCGGTGGCCAGCGCAAGACGGATTCCGGTGAAGGAGGCCGGACCGATTGAAACGGCGACCCGCACCAGGGAGCGCGGGCTCAGGTGCACCTCTTCAAGAAGCTGCAAGGTGAGGGGGAGAAGCAGGCGGAGTTGCTCGCCCGGACCCGTCACGCTTCTCTCCTCCAAGCCGCTTTCGCTTGCCACTGCGACGCTGCAGCGGTCTCCGGAGCAGTCGATGCCGAGGACGGGGGTGACCACCTCCGCGTGCGGTGTGGGGTCAATCGGCATTGCATGCCTCCAGTGCTCGCGACAACCGCGTGCACAGGTCTTGATGGCGTGGTCCGTGGCCGCTCAAGTGAATCTTCCGCTGCGTCAGCCCGCTGGATTCAAAACGCACTTCCAGTCGGTCTGACGGAAGCGCGGAGACGATCCTGTCTGCCCACTCGACGACCGCGACACCGTCACCCCAGAAGTATTCCTCGGCGCCGATGTCGTCGAGTTCTTCGATCTGTTCGATCCGGTAGACGTCGAAGTGGTAGATTGGCAGACGCCCCCTGTAGATGCGCATGAGTACGAACGTCGGACTGGTTGCGTTCTCGGGCGATCCAAGTCCGCGGGCGAGTCCCTGGACGAACGTGGTCTTCCCCGCGCCGAGATCGCCATCGAGCGCGAGGACGTCGCCGGCCTGCAGAAACGCCGAAAGGGTACGTGCCAGGGCGGCGGTTTCCGCTGCCGATGACGTGGTGACGATCATCACGTGGTGCTGACCTGGATCCTTTTACCGGCAGTCAGGATCTCCAGATCGTTCTGATGGGTTCTGGCGATTGGGAGGTTGCGTTCGGTGAGGAGTTTGCGCAGTTGCTCGAACGCTTCGGGAGACGATATCGCAACAAAGGTCTGAACTGCCTGGGAAAGCGCCACAATCCAACGCGAGAGTCTTGAAAACGCCTGCGTGTCGATATCGCGATACGGGTCATCGAGGAAGGCGGGCAGTACGGTGTCGCCGCCGGACCGGGCGCGTTCACCCTCCACGATGACGTGGAGCAGGTGGGCGTCGGCGGCGCCCAGTGCCGCGGCCGGTTGCCACACACCGCCTGCTGGGGGGCGCACTTCAGTCTGGATCAGCCATCCGTCGGTGCGAATACGTACCTGGATCGGGCGTTCCGTGATATGACTCCACACCGACGACACGGCGCGCTCGAGGCGTTGCGCCGATACGGCAGGGGAGCCTCCGCCGGCATCGCGCGTCGAGCCTTCCAGGGCGGCCAGTTCGGCCTTTACGGGAGCGGCCTTCTGACGCGCCTCCTGCAGTTGGAGGCGATATTCGTCCAGGCGGTCGGGGGTAGCCTGGAGCGAGGCAGTATCGAGATTGAGCGCGCGCAGTCCGCGTTCACACTCCTCGCGCAGTTGCGTCACCTCGCCGCGGGTACGTCCGCGCAGCTGGCTGCGAATCTGCTCCTGCAGTTTCTCCATCGCGGCACGGGTAGCGGGGGAGAGCGTCGGTGCCGAGGCGCCTGGCCCTGTTTCGGCCGAAGGCTTCTGCGACTTTTCCTGGAGCCTCTGCCTCAACGGAAGAAGGCGTTTCTTCAGCTCCTCCTCCTGTTGACGCAGGCTCTGAAACCGCTCGTAGGTTTCGAGAAACGTGGAGACAGCTCGCCTGGAGACGGTCTCTCCGGCTGCCAGCACGCCGCTTACGAGGAGCGCCTTCGGAGGGGGGCCGGAACTCGAGGCTTTCTGCTTCGCGAGTTCCAGCTCTTTCTCCAGTTCCTCGCAGTAGTTGCGGGTCGTTTCGAGATCGCGCTCTAGACTTCGAAATTCACGGTATCGGGTACGCAGCTCCTTGATGGTCCGGGTGCCCGTCTTTTCGAGGAGATCGCCCAGGTCACGCCTGGATGCGTCGATGTTTGACTGAAGGTCGGCGATCTGGGTGGAGATGCGCGTCTGTTCCTCGTGCATGTGTCGCAGGTTTTGACGCAACGATTGAAGCCGAACCAGGGTGACTGAAAGAAGTCCCAGCAGAACCGCGGCAGCCAGCGCGATGCCGGCGGAGATGTGCCAGCCCGCACGGGAAAGCGCAAACACGGCCAGGCCGCTCATCACGAAGATGACCAGAAGGTATCCCGTGAACCGAAGGAAGCTTGAACGAGCGGCTTCGATTCGCTCCTGCGTGCGGTCGCGCTCGACCACGCGGGCTGTCAGGAAGTCAGACCTTCCCAGGTCGGTTTCGAGCGTGTTGAGACGGCCGTCAAACCCGTCGTCGTCCTTGTTCGTGAAGAGCGGGGTCATTTCTTGAAGACGGCGCACGATGTCGGCCTCTTTTGTACGGAAGCCTTCGAGGTTGCGCTGTCGATCGCGGAGCTGCCCCTGTGTCGGCCCTTCATCGATGACGTGCTCGCGGACCTGTGCAACGTCGGCCTCCGTGAGCGCGTAGAGTGGCTCGAGGGCGGCCAGTTTCTCCGCGAGTTCCCGGCGTTGAGCACTCAGGGTCTCGAATTCCTCGGAGAGTGCGTCAGCCTCGGGTCTGGATGAAGACCCGTCGGGGGATGTCGTGGCCTGGGTAGCGGTCTCGGATGAGGCCTGCTTCGTGAGGGTTGCGAGACTGTCTTCGAGCTCCGACGCGCGTTTGAGGCGGGCGTCGAGATCGAGCAGGAAGGCTTTGCGGAAGTGGGCTTCCCACTTGATGGCTTCTCGTTCGGCCTCTCTTACGCGCCCCCGCGCCTCTTCCAACCGCTGTGGAGAGACGTCGTTTCCCCGGCCGTCTTCCAGACGGATCGTGCTGACGCCCGGGGCCGGGCCCTGGGCGTCGGTGACGGGCACCTCGCCCTGCTTCCCCTCGTCGCGCGCACGCACCGACATGTCCTCGAAGTTGCGCTGCAGCGTGATGGTCTGGGGCCCGACCCTGTAGCGGACACGGGCTACGAACGCATCGCCACTCTTCGGGCGAGCCTCTGGGTAGCAGGGGCCTTCGCGGGGCGTCGGGGTCGCGGCTGTTCCGGCCAGCACGTCGCGGATGCAGTTGCCAACGGTCGACTTGCCAGCGCCGCTGGGACCGAACAGCACGTTGACCCCCTGTGATGGCTGGAGAAGGAAGTTCGAGAGTTTTCCGTAGCCCCTGATTGTGAGCTCTTCAATTTGCATAGACGCGCGCCGTCGTGCCTTTCTTGACCCTTTCTCCACAGCCGGAAACCGGTCTTCGACGACCGATCCGCACGCGATGAACGTCCCGGGGTCGAGTGGGAACCTGACCGCGCGGAGGCTTTGCAACGACCCCCTGGTCCTGCACCCGGCCCCGAGTCCGGCACGGTTTGAGCCCGCTCGCTCTTGCGATCAGTTCCCGCGTGGTCGAGAGCCGGGACGTGCTCGCGCCCGGGGGGCAGGGACGGCCTCCCACGGGGTCTCTTCCGGAATGTTCCACCTGCCGCGCTGCGGCTCCTTTCAAACGTGACGACTGCGGGGTCATCCGTCTGCGGACGCGGTTGCCGGACAGATTTCGTAGAACGCGCACACCGCGCAGGTGCGCGTCTCCGGTCGTGCGGGGTAGGCCCGCGCGCGCAGTCCGCGAGCAGCCTCAAGGATGACGTTGCGGGTCTCCTCAAGGTCTCGCATGCTCTTTCGCGCGCGTCCGACCTGTCCGGATGCGAGAAAGTGCAGTTCGACGCGGCGCGGGAGCCTGCCCTCGCGCTCGTGCCACGCCAGCGCGTAGACGGCAAGCTGGAAGTTTTCCCTGGCCCGTCTGTCGGCTTCTTCGCGAGACCTCACGTCGGTCGACTTGTAGTCGATGATCGTGGCTTCAGCCTCGCCGTCCGGACCGATCGTAGAGTCGACGCGGTCGAATCTTCCCACGACGCGCGTGCGTTCGAGCAGGAACGAGAACTCGTGCTCCACGAGCGACGGTACGTGTGGACTGTCCGCCTCGCGTTTCATCCATTGGGTGAGCACCTTCTGACCCTGCTCGAACCGCTGCTCCTCGTGCTCGGGTGAGAGAAAGCCTTCGTTCACCCAGGCCCGTGAAAACGTTTCCAGAACTGCGCCCGGGTCCACCGTCAGGTCACTCTTTCGCGCCTGGTTGTAGCACGAGATGGCCTCATGGAGGGCCCGACCGTACACAACCGTGTGGTTGGTCAGCAGTGGCACGCGGAGGATGTGGACGTACTTGTACTTGAGCGGGCAGGTCATGTAGTCGTCGAGTTGTTTGTGTGACAGCGTGAGCAACTGATCGTCGGGGACCGGTGCCGGAGCCACGGGAACCACCTCGTCAGGCGGAGCGGAACGTTCAATGGCCGACGTCGCCGAGGCGCGCCAGGTGGGGGCGGAGGTCGTGTCGAGCTGAAGGGCTTCCGCAACGAAGCGACTCGGCTTCGCGCGTCTCCGACCGCCGATGTCGTGAGCACACGAGATGTAGAGGGTTTCCCGTGCCCGTGTCATGGCGACGTAGAAGAGCCGACGCTCCTCCTGAACCAGAGCGTTGCCGGAAAGGGTGGTCTCGTGAAGGAGTTCGACCGGCAGGGCAAGGCTCTCGCCTCGGTTGCGTGCGGGAAAGCGTCCTTCCACCGCGCCCACGAGGAACACGACGGGAAATTCGAGCCCTTTTGACTTGTGTACGGTCAAGACGGAGACCGCGTCGCTGTCTGTGTCAATTTCCGCCACGGCAGGGTTGTCGCCGGCCGCGATGAGCTGATCGAGGTGATTCACCAGGGTGGCAAGAGGCGGACCCGGGACGCGCGTGACGGTCTGCGAGGGGAGTGCGTCCAGGGCTTCGAACTCGCGGACGATGTCGAAGAATCTCGCAATGTTCTGAAGGCGCGTGTCATCATCGGGGGTGTCGAGTCGGCTGAGCCTCGAGAGCCAGCCGCTTCCCCGGAGGAACCCGTAGAGCACCTGGCCGGGTGGTTTCCATGCCGCCAGCCTTGCATATCGGCGGAGATCTCCGACGAGGCGGACGATGGTGGCGCGCGTATCGTCGTCGAGGGTTTTCAGGAGCGCAAGATCCTCCGGTGTGGGTTCGAACGCTCGCCGACGAGGGGCAGCGCCAGCGGCGACGGCCTCTCCACCGGCCATGGACGCCACCACCTGCATGACCTCGTACAGGCTCCGGTTCCGTCGTTGCGCGAGCGAGCACAGCAGGGCCAGATCGATGGGAGAGGTCTGGTAGACCTCCGAAGCCGCCAGCGTATACAGCGACGCACCGTCGTGCGGGTCTGTGGTTGCGTGCATGAACGCGATAAGCAGCCGGACTTCCGGTCGACTGTAAAGTCCCTGGTTTCCAGTAAAGCGATAGGGGATTGCGTGGACGTTCATGGCACGCAGGTAGGGATCCGCGTAGCGATTGGCTCGAACCAGGATGGCGTGATCGGCATAGGGTCGACCGGACGCGTGCGACTGCGCGATTCGGTGTGCGACCTGGTCGGCTTCACCGGATTCCGTGTCAAATACGTTGAAGATTGGCACGGCATTCGGCTCGTCGCGGCCGGTCAACCGTTTGTCGAGGTTCTGGCGAATTTCGAGACGGTCCGGGTTGTTGACCGTGACCAGTCGATACGCGGCGTCGAGAAGGGGTTGTGGAGAGCGGAAGTTCTGGGTAAGAACCACAGGGCGCGCGTCTGGATAGATGTCGCAGAACTGAAGGATGTTGGAGATGGCTGCCCCGCGAAAACGATAGATCGCCTGATCGTCGTCCCCGACGACCGTGATGTTGCGGGTGTGGCCGCTCAGGAGACGCAGGAGCTCGAACTGTCCGTGGTTGGTATCCTGGAACTCGTCCACGAGGATGTATCGATACCGTCGGCGCAACTGTGCAAGCAACGACGGTCGCGCGCGAAGCAAGGCCAGCAGGCGATAGACCTGGTCGCCGAAGTCGATGCACCCGTGCTGGCCCATCAAGCGTTCACAGGCAGCATAGGCTTTCGCGAGCTCCGTCTGACGCCTCGCCTCGTCTGCCACCTCCTCGTCGTTCGGAACCATCGCGGCCTGGGCTGACAGCTCCTCGGCGAACTGGGCGTATCGCACCGGCGAGCAGTCCTCGTCCTTGGCCCGGCCGATCAGGGCGGTCAGTGCCTCGAGTCAGGCGGTCGGGTCTCCCAGCGGGCGATAGATATCGAGGGGAAGTTCGAAAATGTGACGGGTCAGGAGAATGATCTGTTGAGGACGCGACAGGACTCGCAGGTCTGTCGTGAGGCCGGCTTCGAGGGCGTGTTCACGCAACAGTTGATAGCCAAAGGAGTGAAAGGTGGAAATGTGGAGGTCCGTGTACCCATAAGGGAGCAGCGTGTCAACGCGCTCTTCCATTTCTCGAGCGGCCTTGTCGGTGAAGGTGAGCGCCAGAATCTCGTTCGCTCGCGCCAGGCGAGAGGCAACCAGCCAGGCGATACGCCGGGTGATGACCGTGGTCTTGCCGGTGCCGGCTCCCGCGACAATCAGCAGAGGACCTGCCGCGTGTGTCACCGCTGTTCGCTGCGCCTCATTCAGGCCGCGCAGGATGGGTTCAAGCGTACGGGCGGACGTGGGAGGACGGGAAGGGTCCGCAAGTGGCGGACCCGGGGTGAAATCGAACTCGTGTTCTGGAGTGTCTGTTGGATGGGCGGTCACAGGCAGGCGTTCGTTCCCGACCCGGCAGTTCCTCCACGGTCCGTCCCGGGCGCTCGGACTCGGTGCCCTGTTGGCGGCAGGGTGCGAGGAACCCAGGCGGGGACTATGGAATGAGTCAGCAGGCAAAGCGTGTGGTCTGGCGCCAGGCGCGTCGGACCCTGGCGCAGAAACGACCGACCGGATGCGGTCGCAACCTGGGTGCGACCGCGTCCGGTCAGGGGTGGCCATGAAATTCGAGATGCATCGTGACCAGGAAGTGGCGGGAAACGAACTGGTGGTTCTTCACATCTGCGGAGAGCTTGACATCGACTGTGCCCCGGCCCTGCAGGAGGCGGTTCGACCGCTGCTTGACCAGGGGTGTCTCCACTTGCTGCTTGAAATTGACGGCCTTCGTCATCTCGATAGTTTCAGCCTGGGAACGTTTCTCGGGCTCCGCCAGCGTCTGCGCGCATCGAACGGCTCGATGTCGCTTGTATGTCACGTTCCCACCGTCCGTCGCCTGTTTCATATCACCAACCTGGAACGGGTCTTTGAGTTTTACGACTCGGTGGCGGCCTTTGTGACCGCGAAGGGTGGGCATTTCAACGGGCCGGCAGCCGAGGGGACCGGCGCTTCGTGAGCGACCCGTCGCCAGCCTGGTCTGTGTTGCGGAGGGCAACGTCTGCGACGACGCGCAACCCCCACGAGCTCGGAAGGAACCTTCCCGAGGGTGGTGAACCCTGGCCATGCCTGCCCGGTACACGCCGCAGTCGACACGCCGCTTCTTGCGATCCGGCCCGCCGTGTGTCCCCAGACGCCGAGCCCTCTCTTCGGGGGCGCCACATCACGAAAGATTGAGGTAGATCTGACTTGGCCAGGGAGATGACTTTTGAGGAGATGCAGCAGAACAAGCTGGCATCGTGTCCGGTGTGCAACGAGCTGAATGACTACAGTGCCATCAAGTTCAATGACCAGATGAACTGCAAAGCCTGCGGTACGGTCATCCTGCTCGCGCGGATCGACGGCATCGTGCTTTTCTTGAGGCACGGCTGGACGTAGGGATGGGTACCGTCCTCCAGACGTCGCACCAGTTGTTTCCCCACCCCTGTGTGCCTGAGGATATGCGCTTTTGCTCCTACAATCCGCAGACGATCTCGTTCTACTGCGTGGAGTGTGGCGGGAGGCTGACGCTGGCCGTGACACGGGACGAGTGGGCGCTTTTTTTTGGGCACGATTCGCTCGTCCTCACGGAACGCGCGTTGGAGCGGGTCGTTCCCTCGACGTCATCGGACGACTGAGCCTGCTCCGGCTTTTCGCGAAGCCGGAATCTCCGTTGCGCGCGGACTCCTTCTGCTCCGAGCTCGGAACGTGCCCACGGCGGACAGGGTCGTCACCGCGTGATGGATTCCGCGCGACGAACGGTTACTCGGCCGGCGTTTTCTCGGGGACGCCAGGTTGGAGCCGCTGGTTGTATTTGGCTTTGAGTTCGGCGTACGTCGTCTCGCTTACCTGGCCTTTTGAGAACCGGTCTTCGAGCAGTTCCAGAAGACGTGTGACGCGTCGGCGTTCAGCTTCGTCGACGACTCCTCCGCCGTGCGGAGCATTTTGCGCCGGGCCGGTACCGGCCGACGCCGTTCGGTTGGCGGGCGCACGTCTCGCGGCAGAGGTCGGTTGGGAAGCCGCTGCGGGCTGAGAAGCCGGTGCAGGCTGGGCCGACTTCGCGGACCGGGCCGCGGGCGTCGCCGGACTTGCCGCCGCGGATGGCGCGGGCTGAGCTGGCTTCGTGGTTCGGGTTGCAGTTGTCGGCGTCATCGCAACGGGTTGCACCGACGCTGCAGTCTCGGCGGTTCCTGAAGAGGCGGGAACGGCTGTCGCTTTCCCGGTCGCGTGCGGTGACTTCTCGTGTCGGTCAGAATGCGAATGCGTTCGCTCGGTGGACGGAAGGGCAGCCTCGGGCCTTTTTCCCGGGGTTGACGGCGCTGCCTGCGGGGGAAGCGCCGGCGTGTCGGTGCGGGGTTGGCTCTTTGTCGCGGCGTTGCGTTCCGATTCGCTTCGATGGTCGCGAGAGGTGCGTTGACCGTGCGCGTCGGAAGGCCCCGAGACCGGACCGTGTGGTTGAGGTGCGTGCGACGGTGTTGCCAAACCGCCTGGAGCAGTCTTCTCGGAGGCGGGGTGGGGAAGAAGGGGCGGCTGCGGAACGGGACGCGCCGGTGCTGTGAACTCCAGTCTGTCCGGCCTCTTGACGGGAGGATGCTGTTGCGGAGCTTTCACGGGACGAACGGGGGCGACCACGGGAGGAAGTGGTTCCGGAGCGGGGACAGCGATCTCTTACGACAGATCTGCCGTGGCCTCTTCCCACCGACGGGCATCGGTCTCAAGGAACTCCACGTTGGTGTGCACGACCTTGAAACGGTTTCCGGCGACCGACATGAGGTCGATGGAGTCTCGCTCGTTGAATGCGATGTCGAAATCCACGTGGAGCCTGGAGAGCGGCCGGAGGTCAGCCTGTGCGGCCAGACGATCGTCAAAACGCTTGATCAGGAGGAACGGGGTGGTCTTCGTCTGAATGGCGACAAAGTTTCTTCCGAGGGAGCGCACGGTGTATTCCATGGAGGGAGCCGTGACGTGGAACTTCTCGCTTTCCGTGTTCACGATGACAATTCCGCGTTCCCCGTTCTGAACGGCGTCCACGAGTGCGGTTCCGTCGCGGTTCACGAGCAGTGACCGGATCAGA
>JAJXVI010000451.1 GCA_021782195.1 bacterium
GGGGCACTCGAAAATTGACGGGCTTTCAGTCGACCTCCACCCGAATGGGGGGTACGATCGTCGCCGGCGTTGTGGCCGTGGGGGGGGAAGCCGCGGGCGTCGCAACACCGGTGGGAGCGTGGGTGGGAGTCGCGGTGGCACGCGGGCCGTGCGCGGGGTTCGCAGGTGCATGGCTCACGTGCGCGGGGCTTGCAGGTGCAGGGGAGGCGGAAAAGCACAGGAGACTCAGCGCACAGATGGCGCTCGCGAGAAAGTTCTTCATCTGGAAACGGTGTCGACCTTGAATGGAATCGTCTCTAACGTCGTGCCACCAACTTCGAGCACGACGGAGAAAGGACCGAGGGTCCACGCAGGGCTGGGTTTGAGGGTCACAAACTGATAGGAGTCACCTGAGGTGGCAATTGTTGCCATCGACGTGCGTGAGAAGCCTTCGGGGTCCTTCCAGCGCGCCACGACCTGGGTTCCAGCCTGCGCATTGACGACGTGAAACGAGCAGTAGAAGGTGTCGAATGCCTGGTAGGTGGTCACGGGCTGGCGCGGCCTGCCGTTCGCGTCCACCCTGCGGCACATCACCGCACGGTCGATCTGGAGGGTTGCCGCGGGAAGTGGAGACGGGGCAAGCGACGGGCTCGGGGTTTCTGCTGCCGACGGACTCGAATTTGCGGGCGCGGTTGTGGGAGATGGAGTCGCCGTCGATGTCGGAGCCTGTGACGGCGCCGGACTGTCGGATGGTGCCGGGGAGGAAGCGGGTGCCGGCGTCGCTGCGGGTGACGCTTCGGACTGCGTCGCGGGCGACGGGGACGCGGGTTGCGCACTGGCCTGCTCGGAAGGCGCGGCGGACGGGGCGGAGGAGGCCGCCGGCGTCCTCGCCTGGCCCGACGCAGGTGCGGGGGAGTGCTCGGGCGTCGTCGTCGGGGAGACCACGATCGTGCTGGCCACGGGGGCGGGAGAAGCGCTGGTCGCGCCCGCGGTCGGCGCTTCCCGGGTTTTTGCAAACCAGAGTCCTCCCCCGAGGGCTGTCACGATCAACACGGTGAAAACGACCGCGGTCAATCTCTTTGGGTTGCCAGGGGACGAGGTGGGAGCAGACAGAGGAGGGGACGCACTCCAGGAAGCGCCTCCCGCGGACCACGGTCCGGCGGGACCGCTTCCCGCGAGCGGCGCGGAAGCGGTCGGGTTGCGCTCCCCTTGCGCACCGGTAAAAACCGTTGCTCCCACGGAGGTTGAAACAGCGCTCGGGGATGTCGGTGGAGCGTACGCTGCGGGCGCTCTCGAAGAGGGGGAGGCTGCGTCGGAGGAAGGCTGTGTGCCTGGCGTGGCGGGTCGATTTTCCGGGGGAGCCACGGGGGAACGGTCAGAGTTCTGTGACGGCGGAGCCTGTCGAAAGACCTGTCGCGTTGTGCCAGTGTCAGGGATTGCGCTGAGCCAGTCGTCAAAAGAAGGGCCGGTGGCAGGACTGTCGTTGTGCCAGGCGTGTTCGAAAAGGCGGGCGAGGCGTTCGCCGTAGAGGTTGCGGAGAACGCCGAGGAGCAGGTTGTAGCGCTCGCAGGTCGGACCGCACAGCAGTTCCTCGGCCTCGAAATAGGTGGTCTCGGCTGCTGCACGGCGCACGCTCGCGTCGCAAAATCCCAGAATCTCGGACAGGAGAATTGCGCCGGCAAAGCGATCTGCCTGCGGTTGCCAGAGTGTGCGGTCCCCTGCAGTGCGCACCCGCGTGGGGGTGCCCTGTGACGCGGGATGGGGGGGAGGAAGGCCTGGTGCGTAGAGATGCTCGAGGTCCACAAGCTGGATGGACGGGGCAAGACGCGTGATCATGACGGCGTTTCCCGAAAGGTTGCAGTGTGCCAGTCCACGCTGCTCAAGGCCACTCATGGTGCGTGTGAGTTCCCTCGCGAGATGCAGAACCTGCTCGATGTTGAGTTCGGACCTTGCGCGTACGACATCGCTCCAGTTATAGCCGTCGACCCAGGTCATGAACAGCGCCCCCACGAGATCAGCGTGGGAGGTATCCGTGTCCGTGAGGACGCGCCGTCGAGCCGTCTGCAAGCCATCGAGCGTGGCGAAATGCGCGAGCGCTTCCGCGCGCACCCGATGTTGTGGACTGCGCCACGACACGTCGAACACCTTGAGCGCCATGGACGTGCTGAGGCTGGCAGAGTCGAGACGAAAGACGGTCGATGTGCTGCCGGTTCGGCTCCAGGGAAGGTGTGGGGCTGAGGGGTGTGGCGGAAGGCGCCACGGCGATCCCGCGATCAGGAGGGTCTCTTCAAGTCGAGGTGAGAATGTCAATGGCCCTCCTGTACGACCTTGAACGAAACAGTTCTCGACGGGCTGCCGTCATAGGAGATCTGTGCCTGATAGGGGCCGAGTGGCCAGAGATGGTCGCCAGGGTCGAGGCGGAAAGAGACCCATCCAGAACCGTTTCCAGGCGTTCTCAGGGTCAATTCCTTGAGCAGCTCTGCGTTGTGGGTCCATCGGACGCGGACGGGTGCGCCGCGCCGGACGTCTCGCAGGTGCAGCGCCAGGTAGAAAGGCTCGTTGGGAGCAAACTGTTCGGTCGCTCCTACCGGTCGATGATGACGATTCACGCCACGGCAGGTGACGGCGGCAACAACATGTCGCGACGTCGACGCAGTGGTCGACGAGGGGCCTTCTGACGAACTTGCGTTCTCGTTGAAACTGGGGGGGATCACGGTAAAGTCGAGGGTGTGTTGCAGTACGCCATCGGCGATGAGGAACAGCTTGTACTGACCGATGGGCCATTCCGCACTGGGACGCAGCGTGAAGAAGACGTAGTAGTTGCCGCTCTGGCCCGAGGTGGCCCGGCGGATCACGCTCCGCATCGTCGGCGTCTGCCAGCACGCGGTGACGACCGAGCCGGGGCGCAGGTTACAGGCCTTGACGGAGCAGAACAGCGGCCAGGTGGGCTCGAACTTGTTCGTAGGGGTGACCGGCGCACCGTTGCTTTCCACGTTTCGGCACATTGTTGCACTTTGCAACGAAACCTGGGTGTGGGCGCCGGAAACGGTCGGCAGTCCCTGTGGGGGTTCGACGGGAACTGATTGACTTTCGTCGGTGGTGTTGTTCCCGTTGTCGGCCGTTACGTCGCCGGTGGTTGCGGTTGGCGCGGCGTGTTTCCTCGTCGCAACACGCGGAATGATCTGGGTGCGTGGCGCCTGAACAGGGTTCCGGTGGAGGAGAAAGCGCAGGAACGTGAAGGCACCCACCACGCAGACCACGACGACGGTGGCGAGAAGCAGGGTATTCGCGGGATGGGCGGGTTGGCGGTGAATTGGGACGAATTCGGGTGCGACGATGGGAGGAAGATCCCGCATGTAGCCGGGGCTTGGGGGAGGGGAAAGGGGCGAACCACCGGGCGTGTCAGGCGCGGGCGTGCGCGTGGGAGGCGGTGGCGCGGACGGTGCGGGCGCGGACGGCGCGGGGGTGTCAGGCGGTGGCGCGGACGGCGCGGGGGTGTCAGGCGGTGGCGCGGACGGCGCGGGCGTCAGCGCCGCTCCGCAACCCGCGCAGAATTTGTAACCGTGCTCGTTC
>JAJXVI010000452.1 GCA_021782195.1 bacterium
ATCTGTCAGCACGTTCGTAACGTTCCCGATGACGTACTGAAACGGCTGGCACAGAATGGAGGGGTGGTGATGGTGAACTTTGCTCCCATGTTCATCTCCGAGGAAGTGCGCCGGCACGACCTGGAACTCGAGACGCTGAGAGCGCTGCACGATGCGGCACATCCGAATTCACCGGAGCCTGATCGCGCTGCCCAGGCGAGCCCGACCGCGTCGCACGCAACCCCTCGGGCAAGTCTGGCACAGGTCGCCGATCACATTGACCACATCAAGCGGGTGGCCGGCGTCAAACACATCGGTATCGGGGCCGATTTTGACGGGATCGAGTCAACTCCGCTTGGACTTGAGGACGTTTCCTGTTATCCACGTTTGATTGCGGAGTTGCTGCATCGCGGATACACTGATGAAGAGGTAGCCGGAATCGCTGGAGAAAATATTCTCCGGGTCCTCGGGGAAGCGGAGCGAGTTGCCCGCGCCACGGCCGAAGCAGGCAGTCCCGTTCACGGATGATGGACGTGTGAGACGAAAACGCTGTACCAGCAAGGTCTTTTAGCAAACCGAGCCCGTTGCTATCGACCCGCCACGGCGAACAAGACGACCTTACGACCTTAGCGGTAGGGGTCTGCTTTCGAGAGGTAGTTTGTCACGTAGTCCAGGATACCGTCCTCGAGGGAGGTAAAGGCGGTGCGGTAGCCCGCTTCGCGCAGCTTTTCCAGAGGAGCCGCCGTGTAATTCTGATAGCGTGACGCCAGGCTGGCAGGCATGTCGATGAACTCGATTCGAGGTGGCACGCCCATCGCGGCAAATACCGCCTTTCCAAGGTCGAGCCACGTTCGTGGAGTTCCGCATCCGATGTTGAACAGACCGTTGATGTGGGGTGTCTTCAGCAACCACAGCAATACGTCGACGCAGTCCCGTACGTACACGAAATCTCGTTGTTGCCCCCCGTCAGGGACTCCAGCGGCCGTGGATCGAAAGAGCCGCAGGGGAGCTCCTGCGGCAATCTCACTCCAGTTGCGTGCCAGTACGCTACGCATGGACCCTTTGTGATATTCATTGGGACCATATACGTTGAAGAACTTGAGGCCGACGCACTGTGGCGGAAGTGGCGGCCGGGTCCGCAAACGATGGATTCTGCGGTCTACCACGTGCTTGCTCCAGCCATATGGATTCAATGGATGCAGGCGCGCCAGGCCTTCCGCGGTGTCGTCGTCGCGAAATCCGGCGCTTCCGTCTCCATAGGTGGCCGCGGATGACGCATAGATGAAGCGACACTCGTTTCGCGCACACCAGTGATACAGGTCAAGCGTGAGGCGCACGTTCTGCTCCACGATGAAGTCGACGTCAGTCTCGGTCGTGGCACTGACTGCTCCCATGTGCACGACAGCGTCAATCTCGTCGCGATGTTCGTCAAGCCACTGGTTGGAACGTTCAGGTATGATGAGGTCAGCCACCTCGTGATGGGCAAGGTTGCGCCACTTGTCATCGGTCCCAAAGCGATCACAGACGACGACTTCGTGGCCGTGCTCGGTCAGGGAGGCTACCAGATTGGAGCCGATGAAGCCGGCACCGCCGGTCACATAGTACATAGAAGTCCCTTTCAACAGTGCGGACAGCCTGGAGGTGGAATCTCAACACGAACGCCCGGGTGATTCGCAGGTGTCTTTGATTGTCCCTCCAGTAGCTCGCCAACGTCCACCCGGTGAAAGAACGGAGTGGCGTGCCATCGCACAGTACTTGCAGCCGCAGTGTCAGATCGTGACCTTCAAGCTTCTGTGCAGCCGCCGGGGGTCGAGGGAGAAACCATTTTCCGTCACGAGGTCACCCTGATCAGGGTTGAGCGAAGTGGCTTCCCCCGACAACGGGCCGGCAACGGGAAGTAGGACCACGAAAGTAGCGCCGCGTCCGAGCCCTTCCGATTCAGCCCAGATCTGTCCCCCGTGCAGTTCGACGAGCGCGCGTGTCAACGCGAGGCCCAATCCGCTTCCTTCAAAGCGATGCTCGGTATTTTCGAGCTGTACGAACACCTGGAAGAGACGTCCCAGGTCTTCTTTGCGGATACCGACACCGGAGTCCGTCACACGCATTTCCAGACATTGACGCTTCACGGTGGGATGACGTTCGGCGCAGACGCAGGCCGTGGAATCGTGACGCCTGACGGTCAGTCTTATGAGCCCTTCCTCTGAGGTGAATTTCACGGCGTTGCTCAACAGGTTCAGAAGGATCTGACGAAATCTCAACACATCCGTCGTAATGGTCGAAACATCTTCCGCAATCTCCACGCGAAGCGTCTGGCTTCTCGCATCGGTGAACGTTTGCGCCAGTTCCGTCACGTCGTCAATGAGGTCGGACACCCGTAGCGTGTCAAGTTCCACTGAGATTCTTCCCGCTTCAATGCGTGAAAGATCGAGCAGGTCGTTTACCAGTTGCAGCAGGTGATCGCCAGCCTGTCGGATGCGCGTCACAAATTCCCTTTGCTCGCCGTTCATGGGGTGGTTGAGAAGGAGTTCGGAAAATCCGATGATGGCGTTCAGAGGCGTGCGCAACTCGTGCGACATGTTTGCGAGCACCATCGACTTGTGGTGCGATACTTCCTCGAGTTTCCGATTTGCACTTGAGAGTGCTTGCGTGCGCTCGTCCACGAGCGCTTCCAGTCGGTCCTCAAACGTCTTGCGTTCACTGATGTCGCGCACGATCCCCTCGACAGCCACGGGCGTGCCATCCGGATCTCTCACCAGCACGAGACGCTGCTCCGTCCACACCATCCTTCCGTCCTTGCGGGTCCATCTTACCATCAGGGGGGCGGAAGCGTCCCAGCATCCCCGCAGGACGGCCTCGAGCAGCGCTCGGTCCTCCGGGTGCGCGCGCAATATCATGAGGTCCGGATTCTGGTACCACTCTTCAGGGGCGTACTCCGTCATGTCGTATACAGCCGGACTGATGTACTCGACCCCACGTTCTCGGGTCAGGCGATAACGGAAGATGACGTCGCGCGCATTTTCGGCCATTCGCCGAAAACGCGCTTCGCTCTCCACAAGTGACTGCTCGGCACGCTTTCTCTGGACGTTCATGGCCCGATCGCTCAAAGCGTGCGCCACAGCGTCACCAAGCCTTCCCAGTCGGTCCTTCAAAAGGTAGTCGGTCGCCCCACTCTTGAGACATTCAACTGCAGCCTCTTCCCCGACGCTTCCCGTTACGACGATGAACGGCACGTCCGGTGCGATCTCCATCCGAATTGCAAGAGCCTGCTGCGCAGTGAATGCCGGGAGCAGGTAGTCGGCCAGTACCACGTCAGGAGGCCAGGCAAGACCGTCAATGAATGCAGTTTCAGTATCTACCCGGCGCCACTGTGGAAGGTACCCTCCGCGTTCGAGATACGCCACCATCAGTTCCGCGTCGGCAGGCCGGTCTTCGAGAATGAGCACGCGCACCGATCCGATGGCTTCGTGCGTGCAGGCTGGGAAGGGCGTCCCGCGCAGATGCGATTTGGAGGAACTGTTTGCCACCACAGGTCGCCTCCTTCCAGTTTTGGGTGTAG
>JAJXVI010000453.1 GCA_021782195.1 bacterium
CGCAACCAGACCGCAAAATCACAACGCCTTGAACGGCCACTGAGACCCCGAATCTACCGGGATCTCCGAGGCGCGCAAGGAACGGTGCCATCACAAGGCGTCGAAGGGTTGGTCTCAGCCAGAAGTTTTCCGGAGATGCTGCACATGTCCTCAAAATCCGGTGTGACATCCTGTGTAAAGCAATCCGGAACAGTTGCGGATAGCGTCCGGACTCTTTGTGGAACGTCCGGACCCTTCTGTCATTTCTCCGGACCCGGAACAGCCAGAAGGTGGCGCTCGCCGGATTTTGTGAACAGAAGCCGGACTTCTTTCCCTGTCCAACTCACGCATGACGATCACCTGAAAGCCTTAGCTCATCAGGGTTGTAGAAGATTCCCCACAACATCCACACCCCCGATGATGACTAAGAACGAAGATCATGTACTTTCTCTATACCGGACAAGAGACACCCTGAAACCTGGCACAACCATACCTGTCAAAAGAAACCTGGACACAAAGGTAACATAACGCTCACAGATGTCTTGTGCCCCCATTGCTCTGTTCTCACACCTCGAATTTCCACACACGTCAATCAATCGCGAAGGAGTCTTTCCATGAACGTAACCTGTGATCGCAAGGCCATGGAAACAGGCATTCTTACTGCTTCCAAGGCTGTCAACGCAAAGAGTCCGCTCCCAATCTTGAGTCATCTGCTGGTCCGTGCAGAAGAAGACTCCCTTCACTTCTCAGCGACGGACCTCGAGATGGTCATCGAATGTCAGGTTCCCGCACAGGTCGTCGAGCCAGGAGCGTTTACCGCACCTGCCAGGGTACTGACTGAGATCATCACCCAGCTTCCTGAGTCGGAGGTTCATCTTGACCTGGTGGGTACGTCACAGGCACGAATTCGCACGCGCAGTTCAAAATTCACTGTCAACACCTTGTCGCATGATGAATACCCCCGGCTGCCAAGCCCTGAGTCAACCGAAGGCCTGGTTGTCTCTGCGGATGGCTTTCGCGACATGATAAAGAGCGTGCTGTTTTCAGTAGCTCCACCGGAAGAGACACGAGCCATACTGACAGGCATCCTGACACAGGTAGAGGGAGACCGTGCGGTCCTTGTGACGACCGATGGTCGACGTCTTGCACGAATCGAGAAGAACTTCGAGGCTCCCGCCGTTACAGGCTCATACCGTTCCATCATTCCCGCGCGCGCCATGGGTGAGTTGATGCGTTTGCTGCATGACAATCCCGGAACGCTCCAGATTCTGCCTGGGAAAGGTCAGGTCTTCTTCAAGTTTGGCAATATCGGCCTTGTCGCCCGACTGCTTGAAGAAGGAAAGTTTCCGGATTGCGACACCATCATCCCGCGCTCATTTGCCCGAACGGTGCACGCGAATCGTGAACAGTTTCTCGGGTCGGTGCGTCGAGCGCTGATCATGGCGCAGGAGAAGGACTCACCGAGACTTCTTCGTCTTGAAATTGAAGCAGACCGCATCTCCGTTCGATCAAACACGCCCGACCTCGGAACTGCCGACGAGGAGCTATCGGCCTGGCTGGAAGGCGATCCCATCACTATCGCTTTCAACGGCCGCTATCTGCTGGATGCATTGAGCAACCTGAGCAGTGACGAAATTCGTTTGTTCTTGAACGAGCCATTGACCATGGGCATGCTGAAGCCTGCCGACTCTGATGGGCCACTTTACCTCATCATGCCGGTCCGCGTTAAGGACATCGCCAGCAGCCCTGTGTAACCTGCGCTCATGCTGCAGACGGTCACGGTTTTTTATGTTGTCTGTCGGGATCTGTGCACACGGTGTGCAGTTTGCGATGTGCGAAAGAGTGAGTGACGACAGTGACTGTAAACGGACAGAGGTCATCGCGTACTCGGGAACTGACAATTCTGGCCACGATGGCTGCAGTCAGTGCGACCCTCGAGGCAACAATGGGAACGTACCTTCACACGGTGCATTTCCCCCTCGTCGGTGCTGTGATGGTTGCTCTTGACCTGATCGTCTATACCATCGGTTACATGTTTGTGCCTCGACGTGGAACGGTCGTACTGATGGGTACGGTCACGGCGCTGCCCAGCATCTTGATGGGAGGGCCTTTGAAGACACTGGCCCTCCCAGCCATCGTGCTTGAAGCAGCGCTTGTTGATGTCGTCTTCAGTCTGTTCAACCTCTCTCTTTCCGGGCTTGTTGTTGCAGGCGTGACTGCAAATCTGTTCACGCTTGCCTGGTTTATCACGATCGGAAGTATCCTGGCGGGTCGCAAGGTGTCGTCATCGGTCATGGCGTACTCGGCCGCGAACAGTCTGCACGCCCACGGTTTGCTGTTTGCATTGATCGTGATTGTGATGTTTCATGTCGCCTGTGGAGCGATGTCTGGACTGATGTCCTGGAAGGTGGTGTGTTCGGTGGACCGTGCAACCTCTGCTCGGGGCTCAGCAACGCGCCTTCCCAGCGGTGTCCGCCCCCTTGGACGGTAGTGAGAAAGCTTCACGCAAACTTGGATCTAGTGTGTTGCATTGCTCGTCAACGAGCAACGAGCAGGCACATGACCGGCGCGTCCGCCTCCTTGACACTCTTCATGATGCAGGATATAATTGTGTGCGCTCATAGACGCCAGTGTATCATCAGGTTTCGTGCAAGATAGCAGGAGACCGTGCACGGTGCAAGGCGCAGTGACAGTCAGGCGGTGCATCCACCGCCTGACGAGTGCCATCCTTAGAAGGAGCAGCCACGGATGAAAAGAACTTTTCAGCCAAAGAAGAAGGTGCGCAAGCGCGAGCACGGGTTTCTGGCGCGAATGGCCAGTCCGGGCGGACAGAACGTTCTGCGGCGACGTCGCCAGAAGGGGCGCAAAAGGCTCACCGTGTAGTGGGAAGCATTCCCAAGGTAAAACGTAACAGCGAGTTCCAGGCAATTTTCCGAAGCGGACGTATCTGGTCCAACGCTTCGGCTGTTCTTTACCTTGCAAAGTGCTCAAACCCCGAAGTATCCCGTGTTGGAATCTGCGTGAGCAAGAAGCTCGGCAAGGCCGTCGTGCGCAATCGGATCAAACGCCTTGTGTATGAAGCCTGCCGAGTGCGATGGCCGCGGCTCAAGACGGGGTGTGACATCATCGTGCTTGCCAGGCGTGGAGTGCTTGATAAAGGCCTTGACGACGTTGGAGCTGCCTTGGACGAACTGTTTTATCGGGCGCGTCTGGTCGGGTCTGTCAGGGCCCGTGGGTAACGGGTGTGTTTCGCACAGTCCTGCTTGCACCGATCAAGCTCTATCGTCGATTTTCGAGGCTTACTCCTTCAGTCTGTCGTTTTTCTCCCACCTGTTCAGAGTACGCCCTGGTCGCCATTGAGCGATACGGATCCATTCGTGGGACGTGGCTTGCGTTGAAGCGAATCCTGCGCTGCCACCCATGGCATCCTGGAGGCCACGATCCCGTGCCTTGAGCGCGGATGTCTGGAGGCGCTGACCCGCGTGTACGCATTTCTATCTGCTTTGTTCATGAAGTTGCTAAACGAACTGCAGGACT
>JAJXVI010000454.1 GCA_021782195.1 bacterium
GACGTGACTATGCAGTCACAGCGACTTTGTCAACCCGACACGACTCGTCGATCATCTCCTCGATCTCTTCGGGCGTCATTTCAGTGATGTACGAGAACTCCGTACTGAGCAACTTCTTGGTCTGCTTCAGCATGGCGAGTTCCTTGGGTGAGAGCTTCTTGACCAGACTCAGGTCGGAAAGGTCCTTGATGACCTCGGCCACCTGGTAGATATCAGCACTCTTGATTTTTTTCAGGTTGATGTTGTAACGCTCGGATGACTTGATGGGAAGATCGCTCTTGCAGCGACGGAGGAACTTGAGTACCTTAGGGACTTCGTCTTTGTTGACGAGGTTACGGATAAGTGTGTTGCTCTGGTTGAGGTTGATCATGATCTTGAGTCGATCATTCTGGAAGGAGATTACTGCAAACTGATTCACCTTGCCGAGAATCATCTTGTCTTCGACCATTTCCACGACGCCAACGCCGTGGAGCGGATGGATGACTTTCTGTCCGATTTTGTACACTATCGGCGCCTCCAAGCATCTTACGCGTGCGCGTCCGGGCTCATTATAGCATTGGCGGGCGGCCGGTTCGGAACATTTGTGTTAACATTCGACCGGTCAGTGGGAGGCTATCTGATTCTGCGAACCTCCCGACTCTTGAGCAACGGGCGCGGGGCTTCAATTGTAGGGTGAGATTGTTGTAGTCGAAAGAATGTTCATGGCCTGCAAATGCAAAGCCGCGGTAGCGTCAGGTCGGGATGTCTTGATGGCGGTCACCGGGAAACGCCATCGTCTGACCTCATTGAAAAAAAATAAGCAGACACTGTGTCGTGTTCTTGTTCTCTGTGGTCACTGGTCAGGGCCGTTGCCAGACCCCGAGGGCCTGGCCCGCACCGGCATGAGGGCCGTTTTTGCTGTACCTGTTTCGTTCGCCCTGGCCGTGAAAAATCCTGCATGATGATGTTCGCGGACGGTCGGCGGGTTCTTGCTGCGGGTGCGCGCGCCTGTCAGCCGACGGTTCCGACGGGTTTGCCTGGCCGGAGCGGAGGACTGCTTTCGAGCCCTTACCCGATCCCACACAGGCGCAGGATCAAACGTTGCAAGACCGTTAAATCGTCGCCGCCTCGCTTCATGTGCTGGTCAGCCTCGAGCAACAGCGCCACGGCGCGTTCCAGGTCCTGCTGTCCGAGTCTCGCGGAGGTCTTGCGCGCACGGTCGACCAGCCAGTCCTTCATCCCTGTCTGGCTGGCGATTGAGGAATTCCCGTGGCCGGTTTTCGCGAGGCCGTGCACTTTGATGAGTCCCCGATACCAGGTGGCGAGGTAGGCCAGGAGCACGAGCGGATGCGTTCCGCTATCGACAAGTTCCGTTGCCTGGACCAGGGCGCTGGAGACGTTGCGTGAGGCAAGCGCGTCTGAAAGTTCGAAAATGCGACTGGCGGGCGGGGCAATGACCAGGCGTTCGACGTCGGCGAGCTGTAGATTGCGTCGTTCGCCTGCCCAGCAGGCGAGTTTCTCGACCTCTGTGGAAAGCGCTGTCAGATTGAGGCCGGCTCTCTTGAGAAGCTCGTCGCAGGCTGCGGCATCGGCAGTCAACCCCAGACGTTCCAGACGCGCGAGGAGCCAGCGCCTGGTTTCATCGGGTGAAAGGCTTCCTCCGATGACAATGCCCACACGTCGCGTGGCTTCGACCATCTTGCGCAGACCGGTACGCGCGACAGTTCCTTCCGCAGCCTCCGCGCCGGGCCCTGAGGAGGCTGGCCCGCCTCCTGACGCCCCGGCTGGCTCGGAAGCTGAGGCTGTTCCCGATGACCCGTCCGTGGACCGCTCTCCGCCGGATCCTGACGCCGCGGTCAAGGCCCCACTCATGAACATCCATGTGGAAGGCGGCAGGTCGCCGAGAAATTCGGAAAGTCGGGTCGCTGTCTGATCTGACAGTTGATGCACGTCGCAGAGCCAGCACAGCCGTCGCTCGCCCAGGATGGGGAGCTCCTCGGCCAGTCCGATGATTGAGCCTGCCGTGGTCTCACGGGTACACGGGATGCGAGAGAAGTTGAAGTCGCGGTATTCGGGAACAATCGCGTTGACAAGCAGGCCAGAGAGCTCGCCTGTCAACGTCGGATCGTTGCTCTGGAGCATGACGACGTGGTGCGACAGCGGGGCTTCCCGAATTGCTCCGAGACCCTGGAGGTAGCTTCCTTCGTCGGAACTGCGACGGGTTGTGCGGACGGGACGGGGGGGCGGGTCACGGCGCGTGGCCATGGTTCAGCGGGCCGTCTCCGACCTCTCGAGCGGGTGGGCCGCCGCAGTTGCCAGCGACTCCGTGAAGGGGGGGCGCAGGACCCCTCGCTCCGTGATGATGGCGCTGATGAGTTCGTGTGGAGTCACGTCGAAGGCCGGATTGGCGGCCCGGGCGTCGTGAGGGGACACGCGGTTCCCCTGCACAGCCAGTACCTCGTTCGGATTTCGTTGCTCGATTGGAATCTGCTCTCCGGACCGCAGGGACATGTCGACGGTCGAGAAGGGCGCCGCGACGTAGAACGGAATGCCGTGGTGGTGGCAGAGCACGGCCACGCTGTAGGTACCGATCTTGTTTGCGACGTCCCCGTTCGAGGCGACGCGATCCGCTCCCACAACCGCCAGGTCGATCTTTTTGCACCGCATGAACCAGCCGGCCATGTTGTCGGTGATCAGGGTGTACGGTATCTTTTCCTGGCTCAGTTCCCATGCAGTGAGACGTGCGCCCTGCAAGAGCGGACGCGTCTCGTCCACGTATACGTGAAGATTGCTGTGACGGGTCCACGCCGACCGGATGACCCCGACGGCGGTGCCGTAGCCTCCGGTTGCGAGCCCCCCCGCGTTGCAGTGCGTCAGGACGCTGGCTCCGTCGGGCACGAGCACGGCCCCGAAGTCGCCCATGCGGCGACACATCCACTCGTCCTCTTCGTCAATCTCGCGTGCCTCAGCGAGCAGGCCCTCGTCAAGCAGGCTGCGCGTGTTTGCGAAGTCTCCATCGCGGTCAAGCAAGCGCCGGGCGCAGGCTTCCATGCGGTCGAGCGCCCAGACCAGGTTGACGGCGGTCGGGCGGGTTGCGGCGAGTCCCTGTTTTGCCTTCTGAAAGGCCTCCATCCAGTCGTCGGGCGTGGTGGCCGTGATGGAGCGCGCAGCCAGGGCGATGCCGTATGCGGCGGCGATGCCGATGGCCGGTGCACCGCGCACCGCCATGTGTGCGATGCCCTCGCCGACTTCCTCGACTGTCTGCAGTTCCAGGTACTCCACAGTGCCCGGCAGGCGCCGCTGATCCAGCATCTGCACGACTCCGTCGTGCCAGCGAACTACTTTCAGGCTCATGGGGTTCCTTTCCCGGCGGGTCTTGGGTCGCTATCGAGCAGGGAGAAGCGAACGATTGAGGCGTACGCACCGTTGCTGAAGAAAGCTTCTCGGTCGATGCCCTCCTGAATGAAGCCGCACCGCTCGAACGTGTGCCGGGCACGGGTGTTGTGGGCCAGAAAATGAGGTTCAAC
>JAJXVI010000455.1 GCA_021782195.1 bacterium
AGCGTCCTGGACGTTGAGGACCCGCACGTCGCGTTGAATCTTCCGGATCATCCCGGCCAGAGCGGTTCCCGGACCTATCTCGACAAATGTAGAGACGCCACGCGCCAGCATGGCGCGAATCCCCTCGACCCAGCGCACCCGCGACGACACCTGACGCCGCAGCGCATCGCGCACCTCGGTGGGATGCACAAGCGGTTGGGCTGTCACGTTTGCCACAACCGGAAAGTCCGCCTGGCGAAACTCGACCGCGTCAAGGTCGACGGCGAGGTGGTCGGCAACCCCGGCCATCAGTGAGGAGTGAAAAGCCCCGCTGACAGCGAGCGGAATGAAACGCCGCGCACCGGCCTCGCGCGCAATCGTCTCGGCCTTCTCGACAGCAAGAGCGTCTCCGCTGACCACAATCTGCTCGGGCGAGTTGAGATTCGCAACCTCGAGCACGCCACAACCGAGGGTCTCGATCTGTCGACAGACTGACTCGACTTGTTCGAGAGACAGGCCAAAGATGGCGGCCATCGTCCCGGGACGCTGTTCGCCGGCCTCCTGCATCAATTGACCTCGCCGAGCAACAAGACGTAAGCAGTCATCGATCGTGATGACACCGGCGGCGGCAAGGGCTGCATACTCACCGACACTGTGGCCGGCGGCAAGCGCGGGCATCAACCCGCGACCGTGCAGAACACGCCAGGCTGCAAGGCTGGTTGCCACCACCGCGGGCTGGGTGATGGCGGTATGACGCAAGACGTCCGCCGGACCATCCCAGCACAGGCGCGAGATTGGCTGACCCAGCGCCCGATCGGCCGTCTCGAACACCTCGCGAGCAGCAGGAAACTCCCGCGCCAGATCAGCCCCCATGCCCACGACCTGTGAGCCCTGGCCGGGAAAAACAAATGCAAACAGTTCCACAACTATCTCCTACCTGCCCGGGTGCCTGCTACCGAGCCAAACAGAAACGAAACAGACGTGCTCATACACCGTCCGCGTTCCGCGGGGTCTGGGCACGTCTGCAGGGGCAGACTCAACTGATGGGGCCACCAGGGCAGTCCTGCTGGCTTCGTCCCACGGTGCGTGCAAGGTCGACTCACCCACACGGGGAAAGTCTGGCAGGCACGCAGTGGATCGTGGAAAGGATACAGCGAATCCGGCAGCAGAGGACTACTTCTCCTCGGCGGTCTCCATGACGAAGATCTGTCGCTTGTCATACTTGCCGCACTCCGGACAGACCCGGTGAGGAAGCTTGCCGCTCTTGCAATGCGGGCAGGGCACGACGTTGACCTCTTGCAGGCGAATGTTGGCACGCCGGCGACGGGTCTTGGAATGGGATGTCTTATATTTTGGATTGGCCAAAAGAGAGAACCTCCTCCGTGGTGGGCATGCGCCGGCTTGGCGCCGCAACCTGCCCTGGTAACTTGAATTGTTGAGCGAACCGCGACGGCGCTACTCTTTCAAACGTTGCTGGTACGCCAACAGCGATTCGAGACGCGGGTCGATCGCCATCTCGACGCATTGACAGGTAACCTGATTGCGATTTTCTCCGCAGTTTGGACACAGGCCGCCACAATCCTCCCTGCAAAGAGGCTGGATGGGAATCGCAGCAATCGCGTTCTGACGGAGGATCTCCGTAAGATCGATCTCATTGTCTTCATCGCCAAAGACATTCAGATCCGACCAGGGTGACTCACCCTCCTCAGTGACTTCCGGACTGCTCGCAGGCAGGAACTCCTCGTCAATCTCCGCTTCCACGAAGATACGAGCGGGTTCCAGGCAGCGCGAACACGGTACCGTCACCGTGCCGCGCAGGGTACCCCGCACCAGCAATCGTGTCATGGCATTGCTGACGCGCACGGAAACACGAGCCGGTGCCTCCAGCGCAAGGTCACCGAGCTTCATTGAACCCTCGGCCACCACATCCTGAGAGGCACCCTGCAGACCTCTTCGGATGTCGACGATGTTGACCTTCATACGAGCCTTCAATCCTTCAACAACAGCCCCTGCGGCCATACGGCACTCCGAGGTGCTCTGAGGCACTCTTCGCAACAACCACACCGACTGCCCAGGAACTGCTTTCGTGGAAGGCGTGGTCGCTGTAAGCGGGCGATCGAGCAGCCAGGGGTGGGTGCCATCTCAGGGACCGAACAAAGGCCGTTCCAGGCACCCACCAACAAAGACAACTTATTATAGGGCATTGAACTTTGCCTGTCAACGTTCGCGGCAGGACCTCAACTGAGGTGCCCCGACAAGAAACATCCGGCGTTTCCGGTCAGGGCGTTCGTCGCTATCGCGTTGAGTGAAGAGGAGGAATTCAAGGGCAGCCTTCGTATCGACCCTCATGCGAACTTCACGTCTCCTCATGATTGTCGTTGCCGCAGCCGTACTGAGCTTCGTGTCTCGGGCTGGCGCAAAAACCGCTCCCGCAGCCACATCAGACGCTGCCCCGCAGATAAATCTGAGCGTGCTCAAGAGCCAGTGCGTACGCTACCATGACAGCGGTCAGTACATGCGCGACATCGCCGCCGTGGATCAACAGGCCGCGGCCTACCTCGAGGCCCATCACGCGATGAAGAAACCGGCTATCGTGCTCGACATCGATGAAACATCCATCAGCAACTGGAAGGTGATGCGCGCCTACGACTTTGGCTACAACGCCCAGGTCTGGGACCGGTACTTCGCCACGCACGCCGCGGAGCCGATCCCGCCCACCCTCAAGCTCTACAACGAAGCGCGACGACTCCACGTCGCCGTCTTCTTTGTCACCGGGCGGTCGGCCGCGCTTCGGCAGGCAACCATTCACGACCTCAAGACGGCAGGGTACAGCGGATGGAGTGGACTGTACTTTGCACCCCAGAACTACCACAAGCCCACCCTCGCGATTTTCAAGACCCAGGCCCGCAAGGAGATCGCCGCGAAGGGCTGGCACATCGTCCTGAATATCGGGGACCAGAAGAGCGACCTGGCTGGCGGGTACGCCGACCGCGGATTCAAGCTGCCAAACCCGATGTACATCGTTCCCTGAGACGACACGGCGCGTGTGTGTGCCAACCTCGCACGGTGGATGGAGCGCAGCACCGAAGGTAACGTCCGACGACGGTACGCGATCCCCTTCCTCGCGACGGGGCGCCCATCCCCGCCGCGCCGTCCCCTTCCGAAGCGCGGCGTCGCGAACCTCGGCGGAAATCGCCTGCACCGGCGACTCCCCCCTCTCAGCGCATCCCCCCTACCACGACACGCACGCACCCGCCTGGACCGGGTGAGACCGCGTGCCGCCCGAGGGCACGCGAGGACCGATGCGCGAAGCGAAGGGTGGGCGCGCGGAAAGCCGTCTCGGGCAACGACCCATCACGACGAGCGTGCCCCTCACGTGCTCGACGACCGAGGTCTCACGCTGACCGGACAGGGTAGCTAGCAGCCTGTGTGAGAATCGCTCAAGCGGACCCGCTCGCCGGGCGTGTAGCCCGCCGGCGCCTGCCGCAGACCTGCCTGGTAGGAGACAGTCTCGCGCTTCGTTCC
>JAJXVI010000456.1 GCA_021782195.1 bacterium
GCCCGACCTGTGGGTGCATCCGCTGGCTGCCGCGACGGTAGGCATGGCGGGCGAACAGCTCGCCGAAATCGCCCTGATGCGCGACGCGGGGGCCAAAGCGGTGGCGACCGGGCGGCACTGGATCGCTATCTTGCCGCTCGGGCAGCCGGGGCCGGTGCGCGGCTGCTGTGCGGGGCCCGCGTGACGTCTGTTTTGTCCGAGCCTGCACGTGTGCACGTGCACGCAGTATATAGGGGGGTGCCGGTGGTGCTTCGCGGACGTCTTTGTGTTCTGGCCTGCGGCAGCATGTCGAATCTTCCTCTGCGCAGTGGAATTCTTCCGCCACAGGCCTGGTATCATACCGTTCAGGCGACTTTCGAGGTTTGTGGTCTCGAAGGGGCGGAAATCTTTCTCGGCAGGGCTGTGGCCCCGGGGTCGTTCGGGTACGCAGTTGGAAGCAGTTTTTCCTCGTTGCGCGATGACCCGGGGGAGGGGCGTTCGTGCGGAGACCATTGGCCGTGTGGGGTCACTTCGTTGCCCTTCGGTGCTTCGCGATGCCCCTCGAACGCCCGGGCCCGCGGAGCCACCGATGCAGGCCCCGAGCCTGTCGTGGACGTGGCCCCATCAACGGCCGTGGGAGCGGGTCACTCTTCTCGCTCTGTGCATTGCGTGGCGAAAGTCGGTCTCATCCATAGGGGTGGTGCCGGTCACGGTTATCGCCACCTGCTCGAGCGGAGTCTGGCCGGCCGCCTGGGCGCCCGTCTCGGGCCGGACATCTGGCGACGAATACCGATGGGAGGATCTCGGCAGTCGGTGGCCGGTCGGGTTGTGGCTGTGGGGGATGCCGCGGGTCAGACCAAGACGACGACCGGAGGGGGCATCTATTATGCGATGCTCTGCGCGCGCACCCTGGCAGATGTCGTTCTGGACTCGTGGCGCGGAGCTGACCTGGAAATCGCGTCGCTTCGACGCTACGACCGATTGTGGCGTCGGAACCTGGGTCGGGAGATCACAGCGGGGTTGTGGTTGCGGGCAATCTTTGAACACGTGGAAGATGACGAGGTGGCGCACCTTCTGGCCCTGGCCAGTCGCCCGGAAGTACGCGATCTGATGAGGCGGGAGTGGAACTTTGACTATCACTCACGACTCATGTTGTCGCTCTTGCGCCTTCCCGAAGTTCGTCCCCGTCTGTTGGACATCGCCGTCAACCGGTTCAAGGTGCGGCGCGTACTGAACTGGATCGTCGGGAACCGCAACCACACGTCCAGGGTTGGAGCCTGATGATGACGACAGGAGGTTCCCCCGAGGAGCGTTCAGCCGTGTCGCGGTGCGGGCCCGTTTCGTACATCGAGATCCCTCCAACGGTGGTACCGGGGACCGTCCGCAAGGCCCCGCTGTGCTATGAGGTCCCCGGCGCCGGGCCGCTCACTATCGGGCGTGACGGAGGCAATGTCGTTCGCCTGCGTCACCCCCAGGTATCTCGTTTTCACGCGACCCTTGAGCGTTTCCAGGGTGGTCGTCACGTTCTGACGGATCGTCATTCGAGCAACGGGACGTTTCTGAACGGCCGTCTTCTCCAGGGAAGCGCGGAACTGACGGATGGGGACCGCATCCGCATCAGTGACTTCCTGTTTGTCTTCTCGGTGCACGCACAGGACCGACTCGCGGAACTCACGTTGTTTTCCGAGGAGGGGAACGCCCGGCTGGACGCGATCGGTCTGTGTCGTGAGGTTTCGGGAGGGCAGTTGATCCTGCGAGACGTGTCGCTGTCGATTCTGCCTCGTGAGTTTGTCGCAGTTGTGGGCGTGAGCGGAGCAGGCAAGTCGACCCTGGCCAATGCACTGAGTGGCTTCCGCTGTGCGGACCGAGGCGCGGTGCTGCTCAACGGGACTGACTTCTATGCGAATCTGGATGCCCTGCGCGAATCCGTGGGCTACGTGCCGCAGGACGACATCATCCACCGCGAACTGACGGTGGAGCAGGCGCTGTGGTATGCGGCGTGCTTGCGATTGCCCGAGGATACCGTGCGCGGCGAACTCGAGGATCGGGTCGAGCAGGTCCTTGCTGAATTGCAACTGACCGAGCGCCGTCACCTTTCGATTACCCAGCTCTCGGGTGGGCAGCGCAAGCGGGTCAGTATCGGCGTGGAACTGCTCACCAAGCCTCGTCTCTTCTTTCTCGACGAGCCGACAAGCGGTCTCGACCCGGGTCTTGAGACGGAGATGATGCGTCTTTTTCGCCGCTTGAGCGACCTGGGTCACACGCTGATCGTGATCACGCACGCAACCACCAACATCCACCTTTGCGACCAGCTTGTTTTTCTGGCCAGAGGTGGGGCCCTGGCCTACTATGGACCGCCTCGTGAGGCCCTGCAGTATTTCGGCGTGCGAGAGTTCCCCGAAATCTATGCTCGGGTGGAGTCGGTGGCGTCAGAGGAGTGGGAGCGTCGCTACCGTGCCTCTGACAACTATCGTCGCCTGGTCTGCGATCGACTCTCGGCCGTGCCAGCCCCCCTCGTTCCGCCACAGGCCCGGGCGGAACTGGCCCGCTGCGTTCAGGGGCAGGGAAGCAAGGACGTCATACATCCGAAGGACGACCCGGTCCCCCCATCCCCTGCGCGAGTTCGGTCGGGCCTCTTTTCCGGCACGGTGCGGCGAACTTCGAGTGTCCGCCAGTTCTTCATCCTGACCACGCGATATGCCCAAATCGTGTGGCGCGACCATCGCAATCTTGCCCTGATGTTGATGCAGGCTCCCATCATCTCGCTTTTGCTTGCATGGGTCTTTGACCATGATTGCTTTTCCGTGACGACCGGGAACTTTGTGCAGGCACGTACCCTGATGTTTCTTCTTGTGTGCTGTTCCATCTGGTTCGGCACGAGCAATGCGGCACGGGAGATCTGCAAGGAGAAAGCCATCCTTCGACGGGAGATATCCGCCAATCTGAGGGTCGTTCCGTATGTGTTCTCAAAGGTTGCTGTGGGATTTCTTCTCTGTCTGGTCCAGAGCGTGGTCATGGTCGCCGTGATCGGAAGCCGTATCACGATGCCGGACCTGGGGCCCGTCATGCTTGAGAAGATCTTCTTGATCCTGCTTCTGTCCGGGTTGAGCGGGACTGCGATGGGATTGTTTCTCTCGGCGGTGGTCACGAATCCCGACAAGGCTGGCAGCCTCGTGCCGATTCTCCTGATTCCACAGCTTGTTCTGGGTGGCGCGCTCATTCCGCTTCACGGTTTGATGGACGATATCTCCTACTTTACCCTGAGCAAGTGGGGCTACGAAATGATCGGGAAGGCGGCACGTCTGGAGGAACTGCCCCGTCCACCCACGCTGGGTCGGGTCGAGATCGAACCGTCGCTGGCCTACAACATCTCCTTCTCCGGACACTTCTGGATTCTCCTGGGCTATACGGGAGCGCTGCTGCTGCTCACGTGTCTTGTTCTGTCTCGTCGACCGCGCGAGGAGTGATTCGTGCGCAGCAGGCGCGAGCACGGCCGGGCAGGAGGCTCCCTGCACATCCAGAAA
>JAJXVI010000457.1 GCA_021782195.1 bacterium
GCGTGCGCTTCCCAGAGGGGACGATGGCGGCGACTCCGGGGAGGTGCCCGTAAGCCTGTGAGGTGCGTGTGACACGCGCTCCGAGGAGGCCGTCGTCGCATCTTGAGCCGCCACGCCTGTCGAGATTCTGGTGGGGATCGGTTGCCTCTCCGTCGCGGGGTCTGTCGTTGCTTGCGGATTCCGGGTCTGCGAAGGACGATTTTCCGCGTCATCCTCTTCGCGGAGACGGTCCGCGGACTTCGTTTGTGCACCCGGCGGCGCGATTTCTGACAGGCATCGGCGTAGCGCGGCTGCGGCTTGCGAGAGAGTGGGAAAGGCTTTCGCCGATGTGAGCGCGAGCAGACGGGATACGACATCGGAAAGGGAGGAAGGCGCATCGGGGCGCGCCTGCTCGAGCAAGAGCAGGGGGTCGGGTTTTCCGGCCTTTCTTGCATTCAGTCGTGTTGCTGCGTCAGGAGCGTCTCGTCCCGTAAGCGAGCGATACATCTGCGAGCCAAGGGCATACAGGTCCGGTGCGGTGCGACCCGCTGTGCGCCCAGTCTGTGCATACGAGACGGTTACGGCCTGAGGTGAGCGATAGCACCCGCTTTCGTCAAATCGACCATCTGACGAAACGAGCCTTTCCGCGATGCGAACTGCCCAGGATACCACCTCGCGAACCGGTGCATCAGGGCCCGTGGGCGGGGCGAGAGACTCGGCGGTCGCCTCAATGCCGCCGGTTCCCCTGGGTTCAATCTGTGTACGTGACCGGCTCGTGACCCTGCCGATGGAGGACTGCAGAACCGACCGTCCGGCGGAGTCCGCGTTTTGTCCGCGGGATGACCCTGAGGCATCCGGAGACGTCCTGCTCGCCCGCCTGCCGCCTGGTGTGGCGTTTCCAGCGGCCGTTGCAGGCCGCGAAGGGACGGCGGGTCTGCCGCTCGTCCCCGCCACGCTTTCCGCGTCGGGTCCGCTGTTTCTCGCGGATTGCAGGGATCTGGAGGCGGCGGGGAGCCCAGGCGCCGTCCCCTCACGTCCGGTGTTGGACGTGGTGCTGCCAGCGTCGGTCGGTAGCGCTCGAGTGTTCGCGGTGCGACTGTCCACAAACTCTGCGCGAACAGAACCTGCGGTGCCGGTGGAAGGGGCCGGGGCAGTTGTTCCCCATCCTGCGGGAACCGCATTCGGAGACCCGCCGGTGGACACCGGCAGCGATGCCGTGCTGCCTGGCGTGGTCGCCGAATCGACGGGAAGCTGGCTCGCTCCCGGTGCAGATGCCCGACCGGGGGCGTCGCGATTCAGCGTGGACCCGAGCACGACGTCTTCTTGCGCGTTCAGCATCGACCCGAAGGCTGGACCGTATCCTGTGCTCATGCCTCCGATGGAATGCATATGCCTCCCGGCAGGCAAACCACCTGCCTCTTCGGGCTATCGGCAAGACCCTTCGGAGGATTCACCCTTGTTCTGACGCGTTCCGGGTCTGCGCGGTCGGTCTAGCGGTCTATCGGCGGCAGGTGAGTTGTGCGTGCTCCTTCTGACGTGTTGCGGGTTTGCGCGGTCGGTCGGGCGTTCAGGCCGATGTGTTCGAGCGTTTCGCGAGCGGTTCGAGGTGTTCGTCCAGGACACTCCACGCCACAGGATAGCGGGCTCGAAACACGGTACCGTTGCCCGTGGAACTGTTGAAGGTGACTTTGCCGCTGAGATAGCGCTCGGAGATCATTTTCATGCTGTAGGTTCCCAGGCCGTGGCCTTTTCCCTTGGTGGAGAAGGAGCGCTTGAATATCTGGAGCGCCACCGTTCGTGGCATTGATGTCGGGTTGTGGACCGTGAACTCGACCGTTCCACCCACGCGAAGGCACGTGAGGGTTACCACGCCATCTTCTGGAGTTGCTTCGAGGGCGTTCTTGATCATGTTTGCCAGGACTCGTCTTAGCAGTACGAGGTCGGACGTGAATATCACCGACTCCGAGTGGTCGAGGTCGATGTCAATCGAACGGTTTCGCGCGACTTCGTGCTGTGCCCACGCCTCGGAAAGGGTCCGGAGCAATTCGAGGGAGTCGATCTCGGTCGGGTGCACTTCCAGTTCGCCGCGTTCGGCCGAGCAGAGTTCGCGCTGGGCCTTGATTTCGTCGATCAGGGTTTCGGTTGCAGCATACGACTTTGCCGCGAATGGTCTGGCCTTCTCGGCATCAACTGCGGTCATCAGTCGCGTGTAGCCGGCAACAACGCCTGCCGTGTTCAGTACATCGTGGAAGAACGTTCGTTCGAGTGCCTGTCGCCGCTTCTGTTCACTGATATCGGTGAATGCGCAGAAGAGCATGTTGCGGCCTTCGACCTGAATCGGGGTGACGTTGACCAGCAGGTCGAGCGCATCAAAGTCACGGCAGCGAAGAATCCGACACTCTCTACGGTCCGATCTGCCGCGCAGTGCTTTCAGGTTGGCCAGATTTGCCCCGCACGTGATACACGCTTCAGCCCCTCCGCATCCTTCTGGAGATTCAAGTGCGTGCACGCAGTCGAGCAGTTCTCCGACACGTCGACCCAGCAACTCCTCTTTCCCGTCAGCACCGATGGAATCAACAAAGGCGCGATTGGCGTAGACAACGCGACGCTGGTCGTTGAGCACCAGTACCATCTCAAGCATGGCATCGAGCATCGGGTGCAGGGATGGGTGCGTGAAGACTTCCCGCTCAAGCAGGTCGGCGGCACGCGAGACATCTTCACTGTCGGTTTGGGGTTGAAGATTCTCGTGCTTGTCTCGATGCTCTTCCATCTCAAGCTGGATGGCTTGCTGAAGGCTGTTGAGCACGATTGCGGGCCGATTGAACATCTCAAGCTCCCCTCCGGCGTGGTATTGCCCCCATACTATTTATCGGCCGACAAGAAAACCCTGTTCACCCGTGTGCGGGGCGCGTACGGGTGAAGCCTGGGCAGTTCTTGAACCAGACCTCACGGACGGGGGGGGAAGTCGGACGGTTGCTCAGTCTCGACCGCCTGCACCGTTCTGAATGCTGATCAAGGATACCTGAGAGGCAAAGTCAGCGAACGGCATGGTCATGACTCCGTCGTTTGCGTTTGCGTGCGCTTCATAAGGAAGGTGCTGCATCGCCGCTCCGCCGTTGTCGGCGTGGGGATTGCGAAGGGTGACCGTGTCGGTGGCCGGGTCGTAGTGCAGAACGGTATAGGCGTGGTGGGAATCAAGCTGAGGATTTCCGGGCGTGCGCCCTTTGTGGGTATCCCGGGGCGTGCCCGCAACGACCAGCCCTCCGCTATCGAGCGCTTTCGCCATTTCCTCACGCTGCTGGTTGAGCACACTGGGAGGAGCGAGTTCGTCAGTGTCATCGTTGTGGGTTGACCAGACCGTGGACTTGTGGCCGGTGAGGATACTGACGCCATCTGAGATTCGCCCGCCACCCTGAGCGCCGTCATACTTCTCGATGCCGTCGCTGTCGAGGCGAGCGCTGGTTTTGGCAGATCCGTCTGACTCGCGTTCCTGGCCGTAGGCCTTCTCAAGCACTGACAACCAC
>JAJXVI010000458.1 GCA_021782195.1 bacterium
CGCACCATCGTTCATCCGCTGCGCCATCTGGCCCATGCCGCCACCAAGGTAAGGCTTGGGCGCGCGCGCGAAGTGAGTGTTCCCCGCCTGCCTGAAAGGCGCGACGAAATCGGCCTGCTTGCCCGCAGCACGAAGATCCGCAACAAGACGCTTCGAGTCAAACAAACGGTCCGGCTCGATGAGTTCAGGGCAGAACACATCGGCCACCACCACACGATCAGCGGCTCCGAATGAATGCGTGTACTCTTTCTGGAAGAAATCACGGCGACTTGACTGTGTACGGGGCTCCCATACCGCCCAGACCCTGCGACGCGGATAGCGCGCCTTGACAGCGTTGACGGTCTCGCGAACCTTCGTCGGGTGATGCGCGAAGTCATCCATCACGATGATGTCGTCGGCCACTCCGCGAATCTCCTGGCGACGCTTCACCCCGAGAAAGGTTGACAGGCCCCTGGCGATAGTCTCCTGGGAGAGACCGAGTCGGTGACAGATGGTAATGACGCCAAGTGCATTCTGGACATTGTGATTGCCTGCCATCGGCAGACAGAAGCGACCAAACAACGTCCCGTCGAAGGTCACGGTAAACGTGGTTCCTTCCTCACCGATCGAAATGTCACTGGCCAGCCACCTGGCCCCGGTCTTCAGGCCGTACGTCTCGTAAGTACACCGAATCGAGTCGAGCAGCGGAATGGCTGCAGGATAATCGGTGCAGACGGCAAGGAAGCCATCCTCGGGCATACGTTCAATGAGATGGGTCTTGAATGTGTCCTGGATATGAGCGATGTCGTGGTAGATGTCGCCGTGATCAAACTCCATGCTGTTGATGACGGCCATCCTGGCGCGATAGTAGTGAAACTTCGGTACGCGATGAAAGAACGCCGTGTGATACTCATCGCCCTCCACTACAAAGTGACGGCCCTCTCCTGACTTGAAGCTCTTCTCGAAGTTCTTGGCCACGCCGCCGACCATCAGGCTTGGAGAGAGACCGGCGCTTTCCATGACCCACGCGAGCATGGAGGTCGACGTGGTCTTTCCGTGGGTGCCAGTCACGACCAGCGATTCCCTGTCTCGGATAAAGTAGTGTGCCAGTGCTTCCGGGAACGACATGTGGGGGATCTTGCGTTCCAACACAGCCTGCACTTCCACGTTCCCAAGCTTGGCGGCATTTCCGATGATCACGAGGTCCGGAGCAGGATTGAGGTTGTCTACAGAGAACCCGTTCGTCACTGGAATGCACAGATCGGCCAGCTGGTTCGACATTGGAGGATAGATGTTCTGATCCGAACCGGTTACATGATATCCGGCAGTCTTCAGAAGGCCCGCCAACGAGCCCATGCCGATTCCACAAATGGCCACCATGTGGATGTGACGCACCTGTCGGTCCATGATTCTCCTCACTCCGCACACCCGCGGATACCGTGTTGCTGACCGGTCGGCCGAACTTCCGCGCTCAGCTGTCCTGCTGATATCAATTCTGCTTCTGACGGTCGCGAGAACCGAGGGATGGAACTATCCGGTCGTATCGCCTGCGCCGTTCGTGCAACACCCTCGTTACGCTCCCCAGTATACGTGCGCAGCATTGCCTTTTGGTCAACGGAACATTACAAAATGGTAACAGCGAGGGGAATTTCCTTCAACAGGGACAGACGACGCACGGATCAGGACGCCTGTATGCCCGAGGACGGCCTATTCGCCCTCGCTGAAGCGTTCCTTGATCTGGAGAATTTCCTCCAGCACCCCCTGGAAAGCCCGCACAACCTCCGGATCGAAGTGGGAACCACGTCCGTCGAGGATGATCTTGAGGGCTGCGTCGACGTCAAACGCCGGTTTGTAGCATCGTCGGGTGGTCAGCGCATCGAAAACGTCTGCCAGTGCCACGATCCGAGCCACCTGAGGAATCTCCGTGCCAGCCAGACCGTTCGGATAGCCGGATCCGTCCCATTTCTCATGGTGGTTGAGCGCGATGAGTTCGCCCATCTGCAACAATTCCGACGATGAGCCGTTCAGGATACGAGCCCCGATGACCGTGTGCTGCTTCATCTCCTCAAATTCTTCGGGAGTATACCGGCCCGGCTTCTGAAGAATCGCGTCGCGAATGCCGATCTTTCCGATGTCGTGCATCGGACTCGCGCGCTTGATGGTCGTCACCTCGTCGCGCGACAATCCCATACGACGCGCAAGGCACTCCGAGTAGCAGCTCATCCGCTGGATATGACTCGCGGTATCGTCGTCGCGATATTCTGCAGCAAATGTCAGGCGAAGGATAGTCTCTTCGTGCGCCAGTTCAAGACGATGCTGGGCTTCCTCGAGCCGCCCAAGCGCCTCCTCGAGGCGTCGCGACTTTTCCACCTCGCTCCCGTACAGGGCGCCCAGTTCCTCGGCATAGATGGCAAGCTGGCTTCGCTCCATCTGGTGAAGGTCATCCGCAAGTTGTACGCAGCGCTCGAGGGTGCCGGCCGCCGAACTTGTCGGCAGTTCCACGCCCAACGGACGCGTTTCAAGCTTCAACTCACCGCTTCCCAGACTCCCGTCCGCCGGCTCCAACAGATTTCGCAGTTTGTTGAGCAACTGGATAGGACTGAAAGGCTTGGTGAAGTACTCGTCAGCCCCCTCGCGCAGACCTTCCTCACGGTCTTCCTCGAGAAGTTCACCCGTCAGCATCACGATCTTGACGTGAGCGGTCTGCTGGTCTCCCCGCAGCGCACGACACACCTCAAGTCCGCTGATGCCCGGCATGCGAACGTCCAGCAGAACGAGATCAGGCAGAGTCTTGCGACAGATCTCGAGCGCATCCTCCCCGTTGGATGCCTCCAGGATTTCATACCCCTGGCTCTGCAGCGTGTTGCGTGCAATCTGACGGATCACGGGTTCATCGTCAACCACCAGGATCTTCATGAGCGAGGCCACGCCTTCAGGTTCGAAACTGCTTTGAAGATTCCTCCACCCAGGCAAACGCAGGGGAAAGCGCGAATCGCATCGAGGTCGGTGAGCATCGCATGACGATCTCAGACTGATGCCGTCGCTCGCTCCAGCCACGCACACACCGATGGCTCAAGCAACGGCGCCAGATCAGTGCGAACCAAGGCGTGGTAGGCATTCAGCCACGACCGCTCCCCTTCTGTAAGCATGTCGAGCGCCACGAGTGCGAGATCGATGGGGACGCGTGTGAGCGTTTCAAAGCCAAGCATCGGGCGTTCGGCGCCAGAAAGCTCGACACGCTTCACCACGACCAGATTTTCGATTCGAATCCCGTATGCGCCGGCCCGATAATAGCCCGGCTCATTGGAAAGAATCATCCCCGGACGCAACGACACGGGGCTTTGAAGCTTCGCGATACGCTGCGGACCTTCGTGAACCGACAGGTAGCTGCCGACCCCGTGGCCCGTTCCGTGGTCGTAGTCGAGTCCACGGCTCCACAGAAACGCACGCGCCAGCACGTCGATTTGCTGGCCCGACGTTCCCTCGGGAAATACGACCCTCGCCAGCGCAATGAGATCG
>JAJXVI010000459.1 GCA_021782195.1 bacterium
GCCCACCACCGGAAGCACGATGGGGGGCTTGCCGACCGGACGATAGACAATCAGCCCGTCGGCCGGGTCAGCGGCAGACGGGCGGGTGGCAAGAATCCGCTGTGCGTCGGCATCCGATGAGGCTTCCACGATGCGCACGGTCGCGGGACCGAGTTGCACGCGACTGTCGGTTGCGTCCGCAGTGGAAAGCCAGCGGTGCGCCATGACGCTCCCGGCGGGTAACGCAGCCCCGGGACCGGCCGTGATGGTGAACTCCACCGCGGGGTGTGGCGAGGACGCGTCCGGCCGAGCCGGCGCCGCGGATGCCGCAGCGGACGGGCTGGTGGAAGGCGCCGCGGATGCCGCAGCGGACGGGCTGGGGGAAGGCGCTACAGGAGTCAGCCCACCGCGGGACGGAACCCCGTTCGCAGGCACATAACGAGTGACCGCCTGGGCATTGTGGATGTAGCGGTCCACCACGCAGGTGAAGCCATCGGACAACGCGCAACGCGTGGGATCCTGCGAGGTCGGCGGACGCCAGCGAAACTCGGCCGACCGCTGCTTCCAGGAAGACCCCGCGCCAGTCGGGGCAGTGGCGTCACCCACGCGCCAGTACAGTTTCGGAACGTCAAGCGTGACCAGGTTGGTGGTCTGGCCTTCAGAGAGCGCCATGGTGGAATCGAAACCCGCCTGTCGAGACACGAAGGAGCCAACCAGTACAACGAGGATCCCGAGATGCGTGACGACAAAGCCGATCTGATGACGCTTCCACGGGTAGCGAATCAACGCGGCGCACAACACGTTGACGCCAAGCGCAGCCAGCAGCAGGGCGAACCAGAGGCTCCCATAAACGAGATGGGAAGCCGTACTGGCGTCGTACTTCGACTCATAGAATGTCGCCATTCCGAGGACAACTGACAGAAGCACGATGACGATCACGGCCAGTTTCAGCGAGGCACAAAAGCGAAACAACTTGCGAAGGGGGTTCATCGGGGCGGGATTTCTCTGGGTTCCGCCGATCCCCTTCTCCCGCTCCCCTTTACCCACGCCACTGATGCGGAACATGCGACCCGCGCCGCGCGAGCAAGCCGACGCACCAGGAGAGGAAACGGCGCCCCCGGGCCGAACCTGGGGAGCAGATCTCCTGCCCTATGAGCCCGGAGCATCCTCCACGCCCCGTGGCGCGGTACCGTAACGATTGGAGACCCGTCCTTGACACGATTCAACAGAGCTGGCCTCGTGGCAGCAGCAACGCTGGGAGCCACCACGCTCGTGGCCGGCGCGGCGGAATACGCCCTCGAGCGACGCGGCGACGCCGACATCCACCTTGAAGTGCAGCGTGCGCACGGTTTCACTTTCACATCGATTGAACCCGAATACGCCGTCGTCCGATTCTCGATTCCTTTTGGAAACCGAGGGCGACAGCAGGGATGCGTCCTCGACTGCACGGGACGCGTGCTGCCCGACGGCGACCGATGGAACGGGCTCGACGTGGAGGTACGCGTCAGCAATTCCCTGCTCCCTCGAACCGACGGCTACTTTGAAGCCATCATGTACAAGAAGAAGGACCCGCTGGAGTTGAACGTGGAGCTCCACGTTCGAGGAAAGCAGCCCGTCGCAGCCAGACTGCAGGAGATCGGCATCATCGGGCTCGAGTTTCATCACTCGTTCTACATGCGCAGTCCGTTGCGCAACCGACGCACAACCTACAACGTGGTGCTCGGTCGAAATTTCACCTCGCTCGGTTCGAAAAGGGCTGAAAGCTCGCCGACGGACCCGGTTACCGGTTCCGATCCTGCAGCCGGCTCGCACGCCCGCACGGCGACGATGACGGAACGCAAGGTGGGAGTTGCGGTCCCCGTTCGCACACACATCCTGACGCCTCGCGACCGGTTCGCCGACGTGGTGGAAAAGTATATCGTGCCGGTCGCCCGAAAAGGCGACGTGGTGGCGATTGCCGAAAGCGCACTGGCCATCATGCAGGGGCGACTCTACCACGTCGAGGACATTGCGCCGCGATGGTGGGCCCGCAAACTCTGTCGGGTCATGGGAGCCGATTCAAGCCTCTCAACGCCATACGGCATGGAAATGGCCTTTCGCGTATGCGGCACAAAGAGGATGTTCGCCGCAATCGTGGCCGGCGTGGCTGGAAAGGCGCTGGGGCGCGATGGCGACTTCTACCGCGTTGCCGGGCCGGACGTTGCGACCATCGACGACGCTTCGGGCACCCTGCCCCCCTTTGACAAGCACGTCGTGCTGGGCCCGGTGGACTGTCGCGAGGTGGTCGACGACATCAAGAAACGGTTCGGCTTCGAGTGCGCTGTCGTAGACGCCAACGACCTCCAGAAGTGTGCAGTGCTCGCCATCAGCGATCCGTCCCTCGCGCGCGAAGTCGAACGCACCCTGCTGCACAACCCCCAGGGCAACGGGGGCGAGCAGACTCCGATCCTGTTCATTCCGCGTGCCGTTTGAACGCAAAGCGCGTGCGCCGATAACGCTCTCCTCCTGCGCCTTCGTCGCCGACGGGGTGCAAGAGGAGAACATCTCACAAACTGAGAAGCAACCAGAGGCGGGCCAGGCGATCTGTCCAGGGGTCCCGTGGGTTGGTGTTCTTCCACGACCTGCGCGCAGCGCAGATGCGCAATGCGAAGCGTACCTGACCACCACGGACAAGGACAGCATTCGCTTTCAAAGCAACGGTGCCATCCTGTCAGCCCGCTACAATCACGCCTTGCCTCTTGCAACGCGGCAGGCACAAGGCGCGTCCGGGAGAGGCGACAAACGTGTCCATCCTTGTTGGTAGCCCCAATTCCAGGTACTATGCCGGAGTGCTGGGAGACCGGGTGTTCTTCTCTAAGGAAGATGTGGTGCTGTGGGAAAGGGAAGTCCCTTTCAAGCCTTTCGACGTGCTCGGTGTCGGAGGCAATGGACACCTGTTCGCAAGGAGCCCGGAGGGCATCTTCGTCTACGACAGTCAGGGTGCTGCCCTGCACGCCCCCATCGCGCGGTATACACGGGAGGCCCTGGCCCAGGCCGGTGCTGAAGCCGGCCCTGTGAAGGTATCGGCAGATGGAAGAACCCTCTGCCTTGAGCGGGCAACGCTGCGCACGGGTGTCTCGCAGAAACTCCTTGAACTGCTCTCCTCCAACAAGGTACAACCCAACGAGGTTCTCCACGAGATCGTCTTCGCGGGCGTGTTCGAGGAAAGTGAAAAGCAGTTCTACCGGTGCAAGTCGTCGACGCGAAGCGCGCACCGGCTCATGTGGAACATCTCGATCGACTTCAACTGGATCGTCCTCGCGGAAGCGGAAAAGAACGACTCCGTACGTTTTTCGGTCGCGCATGTTCAGTCACAGACCATCTATCACGAATTTGCCATTCCTCGCCTCAAGATCCGGTCACTGCTCGTGAACCGCGACGGAACCGCACTCGTGGACGCCGTTCAGAACGGGGAACGCGGAATTGTCATCGTGAACACGGAAAGCGAGAAGTTCCACGTCACGGCTCCCTCCATGGA
>JAJXVI010000460.1 GCA_021782195.1 bacterium
CGGCGCGTGATGCGCCTCTGGTGCGGGCTGCCCAGCGAGGCCAGTCCTGGCTGAAGTAGCGGCGAGCCTCTGTCGGATCCGGGTAGACCGCCGCGGAGATACACACGTTCGGTCGCACTGCCTTGACCCGGTGGTAGATCTCCGCGACCAGGCTGTCGATCTGGGTTTCTCTCCACGCCATCCACGCGCGAAACGCCGGGGTGAAGGGAACGAGGGTGACGGGATCCCGGCCGGTCAGTTTGCGGTAGTCGGCTCTGCAGACTTTGCAGCAACCGTATGGGGGAGGGGAGCCCGGCAGGAGTGTGCGGTCATATCGGATGTAGTCAAGATGGATTCCATCAAGCGGATAGGTCGTTACGAGGCGCACCATCTCGTTGACAATGAAAGCTCTCACCGCGGGCTGATGTGGGCAGAGCCAGTAATAGGAGCTGCCGGGCGACACCTCGAGCCCCTGTTGGTCCACGTCGGCCCAGTCCGGATGCGCTGCGAGCAGAGGACCGCCCGGAGACCGGGTGGACGCTTTCCAGCGTCCTTCCTTCAGCGCCCACACCCACGCGTGCACTTCCATCTGATGACGGTGGGCTTCATCCAGTACGATTTTGAGTGGGTCCAGACCGTGGAACCTCGGATCCTGGTACGGCCCGGGGTAGAGGGTTGCGCCCTCGTAGTTGACTTCGAGCATGAGCAGGTTGAAGTGGCAACGGGCGAGCTGGTCGACCACTTTGCGAATTCCCGTGTCGCTGGCCGGCAGCGTCTTCATTTCGACCCAGATGCCGCGCGCTTCCACGGGCGGCGAAGGTGGCGTGATGCCCCGTCGGGGCGTGTTGCCCTGTCGGGATGGCGGGGTGCGTACCGATCCACCCGCCGGGGTAGGAGCCGGGCCAGGTGAGACGGCTTTCGCCGCGGTGATGTAACCGCCGGTCAGCGCCAGCAGCAGTGCAGACGATACGAGGAGGGACTGGAAGCGCCTGGTCATGGCAGACGACATTTCCCGTGCTCGCGGCCGCCTCCTGCGCCCAAACGCGGCCCCCGTCGCCCATCCGTGCCCTCCCCTGCGCCCTTCCTCGAAGCTTTGCGTTCAAGTTTACACCGTTGTAACCTGTCGTTTCTGGAGAATCGCGGGAACGACTGTTATTCTGTGGGCGTCTTCCATCCTGTTTGAAAGGCGTGATGCGATGTGGCGAAATGCTTTCGCTCCCTGGTTTATGAACACGATTACTCCCTTCCCGAAGTTGATTCTCCGATCGAAGACCCTGTGCTGATCCATGCCGTGCACGCTCACGTAGAGAAGTATCTCGGTCGCATTGCGACCACCCTGCACGAACTGCACTCGCACTATGTGCACGTTGATGTGCACGTGGTCGCACCTGGCCCGTCCCGTGATTTCTACACACTGGTGACCTCTGGCATGAGTGCCGCTCCAATGCGAGCCCAGGTGGGAGAGGAAAGCGCGCTCGTGTACGCGGAACTCATGCTGTGCCTGCCGCCGGACTGGCCGATAGACCTATGTAACGGAAAGATGCTTACTCGCGACGCCACGGTCGTATGGCCCATCGAACTTCTGGTTGAACTGGCCCGTATGCCTCACGAGTTTGATACCTGGCTCGCGGCCGGTCACACGGTGTCTCTGGAACGTGAGCGTGTCGGATTTACGCGATTTCGAAGTGCCCTCATGCTCCCTCCCGCGGCCGAGCCGCCTGCTTTCTGGAAGCTTCCCGTGGTGGCTACCGGGTCCCCCGAACGAGAGGTGAATTTTCTGTCCGTCCTGCTTCTCGATGCGAGGGAGACGCGGTTCAAACTCGAGCACGGCCTTGAAGAGTTGCTGGTTCGTCTGCAAGACGCACAGGTCAGTGACCTTCTCGAACCGTATCGACCCTGTGCCGTGCGCAGACGCCTTGAGGCTTGCGGATGACGACGCAACCGGGGCGGAAGTCTGTTGACACTCGTTGCGAGAAGGAGTGTGATGCTGTTCGGGTGATGCGCCCGGCGGAAGGCCTCTCGTTGCACAGTTTGCGACCGGACTGTGCCCGAAAGACAATGCATGATTTCCGCCGTGCCGTCACGATGGTTTTTGGCCGCACTTTCTGCAGAGTACGCCAACCGCTTCTGCGAATGAGAGATCCCGTGAAGGATTCCAGGCGGTCGGGTGGCAAACATGGTGGGCGAGCCGGTCGAGAATATTTTTCATTAGATTTTGAGCGGGGAATGTCCCTGGGAGGTTTAACCAGAACGTGAAGAATCGCCATCTCCTGGCTGTTCTGCTGGCAGTCTTGACAGTCGGGGCAGCAACGGGAGCATTTGCACGGGAATCGTCGGAGAAGCAACCGTCGACCAGGGTGGCAGGGCTGCTTCCGGTCGTGGGACGCAACGAGTGGCACGTCGTGCGCCCTGGTGAGACCCTGTACAGCATCGGGGTCCATTATGCACAGGCCATCGAGCATCTCATGTGGGCGAATCACCTCTCCGGGATGACTGTAAACCCGGGCACGAAACTTCTCATTCCTGGCAGGCACGTACTGCCGGGTATGCTCTCCGACGGTGTGATCGTGAACCTGCCCGAACGTGGGGCCTATCTTTTCCGGCACCACACCTACGAGGGCTTCTTTCCCTGCGCGATCGGCCGCGGAGGACGGTTCGCGACCCCAACCGGCGACACCCGCATCATCTGTAAAGTGCGCAACCCGACATGGACGCCTCCATCCTGGTCGGAGATCAAGAAGCCCATTCCCGAGGGCCCGGACGATCCGCTGGGTGACCGCTGGATCGGGCTCGGTTTTTCCGGAATCGGCATGCACGGAACCAATGAGCCGATGTCGGTGGGAGAAGCGGTCTCCCACGGCTGCATGCGAATGTACCCGAGTGTGGTACGGCGCCTCTTCCCTCGCGTTGCGGTGGGGATGCCGGTGCGCATCGTCTACGAGCCGATCAAGATCGGGTTTGACCCGCAGACGCGCCAGTTGTTCGTGCAGATCTTTCCGGACGTCTACCATCGCATCCCCGACCTGCAGGAAGCGCTGGAGCAGAAGCTTCAGAGTGCCGGACTTGCCGGTCTCATCAGCAGTAAGCGGATCGCTTCGATCGTTGCGGAGAGTTCCTCAGTGCCTCGACTTCTTCTCGAGCAGGACGTGGTCATCAAGATCGACGGCAGGATGCTGCAGTCGTCCCTGGCGCCTTTTGTTCAGGGTGGCAGGCTCTGGGCCACGGGTGATCTGTTGAGGTCGCTCGGTGCCGATGCGACGTATCGTGACGGAGTTCTGACCGCGTCGCTTGGTGGCAGGCAGGTACGGTATGAAGGTGACGAGACCGGCGCTGACGCCCCGGCCGTCGTTGTGTCTCGGGTCACCGCCGACAGAAGGCCCGCTCCGCCTCATCGCGCCGCGCCTTCCGCCGCGGGGACGTCCGCGCCTTCCGCCGCCGCGACGTCCGTGCCTTCCGCCGCCGCGACGTCCGCGCCTTCCGCCGCCGCGACGTCCGCGCCTTCCGCCGCCGCGACGT
>JAJXVI010000461.1 GCA_021782195.1 bacterium
ATTCGCGGCAGAGTGTCGCGGCGGCAGAGCCTAGTTTCTCACAAAGGTCGTGCCGGTCGACCTCGCGACCAGCCGCCAGCAGCGGTGCGCCTTTCTCGGCCAGAATCCGCTCGAATGCGGCTTGCGCCCGATTACCGCACTCTTCCGGTGACATCACCACGGTCCCCGGATCCAGTGCCTGCGCAAGCACGTGGTGACCGAGCAGACCTCGGAGTCGATTGTCAACCTTTATTGCTGTCAGCACACCGGGTCGTAGCCCCACCACGTATCGTAGAAACCACTGCAGTGGGCAGCTCACCAGGCTTTCGAGTGACGACGCTGTTTCACGAACGCGCCTCGTGACGAAATGAACGGGTACATGCCACACTGGCTTCGGCGTTTCCGGAGGCAATGGGGGTATGCACTTTACGGGAAGCGTCTCCTCTCGGATGAGATCGGTAACCTCACGAGTCAGCAACTGCTCGTCGGACTGCTGCTGACATAGTCTGAATCGAATCTCTTCCCACACTGGGTGATTCTGGTAGGAGAGGGGATACGCCAGTATAAGACGCCGTTCTGCCCACAGTGCAGTCCTCTGCCAGGCCCGTGACGTGGCGCCGGTTCGCAGGCTTTCACGAGCAGGTTTGGCATCTGACCCGGATGAATCGTTGTCGAGTACTGTGCTTGCAGATTCTCGCCGGCGATAGCGCATCAGCGCCTCCTGGCGCAGCATTGGCGACGCGCCATCGCGAGAAAGAGGGAGAGGCAAGGCCCCCCATAGGATCACAGTGTCTGCAGCGCCGATGAGTGCCCGCGGGTTGTTGATGTAAGCCATGCTTCCGGCCTCAGTGGCCGCTGAGCACGCGGCGAGTGTTTCCGCGCTGGCGGCAGCTACAATCTGCTGAAGTTGGGGACGTGAGATGACCTCCTTCGCATTATAGGTCTCAAGGACCGCACGGACCGCGCGCGCTTGCCGCGCTGCGGCATAGAGCGTTATCTCCTCACGGCTGCTTCCACCGTGCGAGGCGTGCGTGCCGTATGTCCCGTGTGCGCTGCGCCACGCCCACCCCGCCACGCGGGATGCAATGGCAATCGCTTCTTCTCGCAGAATGCCTGTTCTGGCGGGAAATACAGCGAGACTCTGTCGTCCCAGCCAACGCTCAAGCTGGCGGCAGGCACTTCTTTTTGTACGGGAATCGCTCGATGCGCCGGGACGGCGGGACTGCGCTGAGGCTTCGCGACACGCATCACGCAGGTCGATCTCGGCTTCTGCGGTTGCGTCGTCATCGGAAATAGTGACCCGATGTTCTCCTTGTGCAATCGCATCAGTGGCCTCCTCCCATGCGCTGACCCAATCCGAACCTCCCGTGCCCGGACTTTTCTGCAAGCTACGGGCAAGAATCATTGCTGCTCGTCGGGGAACAGGCGATGTCGGCAGTGTCAGGAACTCGAGGAGGCTGTGGACGTTCAGCGGTTGCCAGGCAATGGCAAAGGCCAGTCCGAGCACCTGGGTTGCCGGTCGAAAACGGGAGCGTGGTGAGACACCCGCCGTTGGGATGCCGTAACGGTGCAAGGCGTTGTGTAAGGTACCCTCGTCGCTGTTACGGATGAGCACTGTTTTACCGAGGCTCATCTTTCGACTGCTCAGCCACGCAGCGAGTGCTTCTGCAGTCTGCCAGGGATCTGGCCCGCAGATGCGAAGAACGGTTTCGTCACCCACGGGTTCCGTCTCGCAGAAGGAGCCGGAGCGAAGCACGCGCTGAAGGCGCGCAAGGTCTGACCTGGGGTCGTTCGCTCCTGAAGGTGGCGTGAGCTCCGCTAACGGGACACCGGCCTGCCTGAGAACCTTTCTCCAGCAGGCCGGGAGATCGTGCAGGGGATCCGCGAGGTATACGATGGTGATGGGTAGCGTGCCCCCGGGGAGCGTCACAATTAACTCCAGGACGCGTTCTGGTCGGCCGGCTGGCAGGCGCGATCCGATCACGGCTTCGACCGCTGCAAGGTCGTCGAGAGTGTCTTCCCCGCCAGGTTTGCCGTCCCAACCGTCTTCCACAAGCCTGTCTCTCATGGCCAGCAGTTTAGTGGCTGTTCCCCACCGGTCGCACTCTAGCGATCGGTGATAGAAGCGTGCTCCTGTGTCGCAAGCGGCCAGCCTCTTGGCATATACCGCCGTGCGCACCACGGCAGCGTCGCGTTGCCCGAGCAGACCGCAGTGAGTCTCGAGGAGATCCAACAGGCCGTGCGGCCCCACAATGAGTTTCCCCAGTTGCGCGTTATGGCTGGACAGAACACCGGGATAACTGCCTTGATCGAGCCCCATCCCGAATGTAACCTCCACGGCCCACCCCCATATTGAGAATTGTCGTCGACTGAATCCGCCCGCGGTTGCTGACTTCCTGTCATTGTACTCGGATTCGAGTGGTTGTCGTGTCGACGGGCGGTTGACGGTTCCATGGACCTCACCTCGACCTTTGCCACGACCATCGAGTTTTCCTGCCTTCAGGTGCATCGGCTTTGATTTCTACGGACCCTAACACAGTTTCATTTTACGGTAGCCACCCTGACAGCGGCACAAGGAAGCGTCGGCCCGACAGGACCCACAGGAAACACAGTTTCATTTTACGGTAGCCACCCTGACAGGCTGCGTCAGGATTCCGAGGATTGCTTTGGCTCTGCCAGGTGCGCTCCTCTCATTCGCGTGGGGACACCTCCATTTGCCGCGTTCAGGGAGGAGGGGAGGGGACGCGTGGGTCGAAGTACATCGAGTGTGTTAGTTCTCTTGGAGGTGTCTCGAGGGGGAGACCAGCGTGGAGGGCTGACGACCGACCGGTATTGGTTTGCATGTCCAAGAGGGCATTGATAGTCTTTGAATTCAGGTGGAGGCCCCATGACGGATGCGAATTCATTTGAGAGGGTTATGAGTGTTCACGCCATGCTCAAGCGGGGCGACCGGGTCAGTGCAACACTGCTTGCGCGTAGTTTCGAGATCAGTGAACGTCAGGTGTACCGCGTATTGGATTTCCTTCGCGATCGTCTCCGAGCGCCAGTTGCGTACGATCGTGCGCGACGGACCTACTACTATCAAGAGGCTACCTTTGAGTTGCCCTCTGCGTTCCTCACGAAACGGGAGGTCCTGGCTCTGCTCCATTCGCACAAACTTCTTGAGATGATGCACATATCTCCGTTCTTCGACGTATTTTCAGTCGCGGCTTGCAAGGTGCGTGACTCGCTTGATGTGACTGCATCCGGAGAGCTTGCTGGAGTTTTGTGCGCGGTATCTACCGGTCCCAGATTCGGAAAACATATTTATCCGGTATTTCTCGATTACTTCGTTCGTGCACTGAATGAACGCCGAACTCTTCACATCAGGTACCGGAGTGCCTTTAGCGACGAGGTTTCAGAACTGTTGATTGACGTCTACCACCTGGTGTGCGACAATTAGACTTGCGGACGGACGACAATTAGAACTGCGGACCCAGTTGTCGACGGACGACAACTAGAACTGCGGACCCGG
>JAJXVI010000462.1 GCA_021782195.1 bacterium
CGTGGGCCTGGTTCTCATCTGCGCGACGCACCCGTCCCCCGCGGCGGCGCGGGGAGGTCTGGCTGCACCTTCGGGCTCCTGGCTGAAGGCCTGCTGTCGGACTCTGGGGCACGCCCGGGTTCTTACCCTGTGGGGCGTTGCTCCGCGCGGTGGCGCCTATCTCGGCTGCTCCTTCTGCCCCGTGGGCACGCGCGACGTGGCCCGTGACGGCATCCACCGCGTCTTTGTCGTACACGCAGGGTTCGTCGTGAACCTTCCCATTCCGCTTCGTGCGTCCGGAGGCAGGTACGAGGCGGCCCTCTGGCTGCACAAAGTGCCGGCCGCTCGGTGCACGATTCCACACTGCGAATGGTGTCGGCGCGACGGCTACCATCTCGCCACGATGCTGGCCTGGAGCAGCGGGTCGCTCCGCTGAGCCGAGCGTTGCCTGGTCTGTCACGCGCGGGCCGCAGACCCGCCCCATCACCCTGCACGCGAACACCGAGGAGGACGTATCATGAAAGGCATTCCCGTTGGATTTGCGCTCGCCGGTCAATCGGGCCCCGGCCTCGAGAAGTCGCCCGATCCCCACGCTTCCTGGATCAGTCGTGACGGATTTCTCTTTCATCCCGCGACCTGCCTGACCTACCAGCTCAACGAGACCGGCTCGCTGAGCTTCGAATCGCATCGCTCGCAAGGTCGACGTGAGCCTGCTCGTCCGCTGAGCCCCCCCACAATTGACTCCCCCTCTCTGGTTCCCCGACCGGGTCCCGCGGACACCGGTTCGTGGGTGCGTGCTCCCAAGCGTCCGCGCAGTCCTCCCGGACGCCCGACAACCTCGCGCGAGGGCGACCCGCACCCCGGCGAAGCGGGTGCGGCCACCCAGATTGGGTGCGCGGCGGCATCCCCTGCTCAGGTCGCGGTCTTTCCGCCAACAGGTGGTGGATTACGGCAAGCATCGGGTATTGACAAGTCAGCAGACGTATGATAATTTGAGTGGGCGTTTGCGGAAGTGGTGGAATCGGTAGACGCGCTGGGTTCAGGGTCCAGTGCCCGCAAGGGCGTGAGAGTTCGAGTCTCTCCTTCCGCACCAACGAGGAGTCTTCCCAACGGGACGGCTCCTTTCTCTTTGTGTGCGGTACAGCGCCACACGAGATGATACAACGCGCAGGAGGCGCAGACTTGAGGGAAAATGGCGGGAGAGGGAGGGAGTCGAACCCTCCGGACGTTTGAGCGTCCCAGCGATTTTGAAGACCGAGAGAGCCACCGGGCCCCATCCACTCCCATAAAACGTGCAACTCGTCGCGACGCGCAGGCCCCAGATCACCGCTTCGACGAGGGCGCCAGCGTGCGTCCCAGATTGTTGCGACGGGGGAACATATCCGCCGCTCGCAAGGCACGTCGAACGCTACCGGCACCGTTCAAGATTACACGTCTCTCTCGTCGCTCCTGCCCGGAACACGGACGTGCGAGCACGTTCGAGCTAACGAGAGACAGGCACGACACCTCGAACCGATCGTCCCTCCGGCAACGCTCTCCACAGACGCGGCGCCCGGACGCTGTCCACGGGTGCTGCTCAGATGCCCACGGGTCGCGGTCGTCCCCGCAACGCTGTGCACGGGCGCGAGCAACCCTCAAAATGCGGTCGCCCCTCCCGCAAAAGCCAGGTCTTCGGTCAATGACCAGGATACAGTTGCGGCCAGCACGGTAGAACATTTCGCAACGTTGTGGGAACATATCGAGCAGCTCGCGACCCTACAAGAACATAGGATTGAAAACCTATCCGTCCATGCGGCAACCTTTTCGTAACATCCAGGGGTTGCGTTCTCCCTGCCGCGAGGTATAACATAGGGCAGGGGGACCAGGTTCGCCGGGAAGCATCCCGATGTCCCGTCGGGCCGAATCGTGGTAGAAGGGATCCCGTGCGCGAAATCGATCACTCGGACGCGCACGGAGCACCGGAGGTATTGCTTGTTACATGTACTGTATGTGATCCTTGCTGTCAGCATTCTACTTGGAATCGTCTGGTGGCAAGCGAGACCCACGCCGGAAGATCTTTTCATTCAGACTGCCGGCACCAAACAGCTCACTGATTACCTTCGCAAACAAGGGCACCTGTCAGCGAGATAGGATCTCGAATACGTCAGGCCAAAGACGCGCCGGGCTCGTATGTGGAAGCGATGAACAAGAAAAAGCACCTTCCCTGCAAGCTCCGCGCGTCTGCCTTTCTCCGCTCCTCCCGAAATTCCATCCCGTCCGATACGAGAGGACCCCGTGGGCGCTTATCATTTGTCCCTCACAGAGACGGGCACACTCCCGTCAATGCCTGATCTCGGGGATCAGGGGCAGACTCCGTACCTGGACGCCCTGATCGCCTACTCGAACGAACACGTTCTTCCGTTCCATGTGCCTGGCCACAAGCATGGAAAGGGAATGCTGCCACGCTTTCGAGAACTGGTCGGTGAACAGGCCCTGCGCCTGGAAGTCACGCAGGTTCTTGGTCTCGACGACCTCCACCACGCGACCGGCCCCTTGATGCGCGCGCAGACCCTGGCTGCACAGGCTTACGGTGCAAGCCGAACCTGGTTCCTCATCAACGGCTCGTCCAGCGGAGTGCAGGCCATGATCATGGCCACGTGCAATCCTGGCGACACCATCCTCATTCCGCGCAACGCACACAAGTCAACCTGGGGTGCACTGATTACAACCGGCGCACGTCCTGTCTACGTGTACCCCGAGTACGACTACGCGTACAACATCGACCACACGCCAACCCTCGAGTCCTACCGCATTGCACTTGACGCAAACCCCGATGCACGCGCCCTGCTCATCGTAAGCCCCACTTACTATGGCGCGATGGCTGACCTGCGCGCCATCATCGGACTTGCCCACGAACGCGGCGTACTCGCACTTGTGGACGAAGCATGGGGCCCGCACCTGCCGTTCTGGGAAGGATTCAGCGATTCTGCGATGCGCTGCGGCGCTGACGCCGCGGTAAACAGCACACACAAACTGGTCGGCGGCATGTCGCAGGGATCGATGCTCCACATCAATGACCGCGCGCTGGATGCCGATCGCGTCGACGCGGTGGCCCGCCTGTTCCTGAGCACAAGTCCAAGTTGCCTGATACTTGCCTCGCTCGACGCTGCGCGCATGCAGATGGCCACCCACGGCAACGAGCTGCTCGCACAAACCGTGCGTCTTGCGCGAGAGGCACGAGCCGCCATCCGACAGATTCCCGGGCTGGGTTGCTTCGGTCGAGAAATGGTCGGAAGACCCGGCGTTCACGCATACGATCCGACGCGCCTCGTCCTGCAGGTAAGAAACCTCGGTCTCACCGGCTACCAGGTCGAACGAATGTTGCGAAAGCAGTCGCACATCCAGGCCGAGATGTCGGACCTCTTCAACGTACTGTTTCTGCTCACGATCGGCGACCGCCCCGAAGACGTGGAAAAGCTCGTCGAGGGAATTCGCACGCTTGCCACCCAGACTACACCCATCGAAGATCCGGAC
>JAJXVI010000463.1 GCA_021782195.1 bacterium
GGGAGCGGGCGCCGCGGCACGGCGTTCGATGGGCAGTGGCGTGTTCGGCGGCATGATCGTGGCGACCTTCGTCGCGACCGTCTTCGTGCCTTTGTTCTTCGTGCTGACCACGCGCCGCCGTCGAGCGCATGCCGCCCCCGAGGCGAGCCAGGCGGGAGACCTCAGCGTCTCCGCCCGCGGCCAGGGACAGGAGAAGGTCCGTCTGACGATCCGAAACACCTCCAACAAACGCGGGTTGTGCTGCGCCGTAACGCTTTCGAAAAACCACTTCTGGAATACGTGGAGCGGCATGTGGGTCATCGAGTTTACAAACTGCTCATCATAATCCACGGCCAGGCCCAGAATCTGCGCTCCGAGTGGAATCTCCTCCCCTTTCAGGCCCTCTGGAAACCCGCTGCCGTCATAGCGCTCGCGATGAGAACGCACGATGGGCGCCACTTTCTTGAGCATCTTGATCTTTTCCAACAACTGCGCGCCAACTATCGGAATGTCACGCGTACGTGCTCCGGAACGCGCCGTCTCACTGAGCAGCCGTCCAACCTCGTGAAAGTAGGCACCGTACAGTACCTGTTCGAGATCTCGCGCAGGAAGACCAAGTTCACGCGCCAGACTGGTTGCGAGTCGTGCCACGCGCACCACGTGACCGCGCGTAGGCGGATCGATCATTTCCACTGCGGCAATGATCACCTCCACCATCTCCGCAAAGAAATTCTGGAGTTCCGCCACGACGTTCACATTATTCAACGCAACACCCGCCTGCGCCGAGAGCATGCCCAGGTATTCGACGTCCAACGGGTCATACTCGCCTGCGCGGCGGTTCAACACCTCTATCACGCCAAACACGCCATCTCCATATACGATGGGCACTGCCAGCAAGGTGTGCGTGGTAAACGTGGTCAGACGGTCGACCTCCTTGTAGTGGCGAGTATCCTTTCCGACGTCGTTCACGATCAATGGCTTACGGTTCAAGAGCGACCATCCGGCGAAACTGTTCTCGTTGACCGGAAATCGTATCCGCTCAAGAATCTCGCCGTGGTTACCGGCGGACTTGCGAAAATACAACTCGCTGCGCTCTTCGTCAAGCAAGAGAATCGACGCCTGCTCCGAGTCGGTCACGTCGCACGCAGCCCGTGTCACTTTGGCCAGCAACTCGTCGATGTCCGTCGCCATGGCTATCTCCTGGGCCGCGTCCATGAGGTGCGACAGACAGGAAATCCTGGCCTCGGCTGCGCTGGGTTCCCCACCGGTCGCAGCGTTGTCGCGTATGACCTTCTCGCTCGCCATCTACTCCGCCGTCACTCTCATCAGTTCTTCGTAGGTCGTGCGGCCCTCAGCCACCTTCAGGAGGCCATCTTCGTACAGCGTGGTCATGCCTGCCTTGCGTGCCGCCACCAGCATTTCACTGGTGGAACCGCTGTGCAGGATCAGCTCTCGAATCTGCTCGGTCACCGTGGCCACCTCGTAGATACCCATTCGACCACGGTAGCCAGTGCTCGAACAAGAAACGCATCCGGCGCCTTTCGCAAGGGCCACCTGACTCTCGTGAATTCCGTGTTCGCTGAACAGCTGCAGCAACTCGGGGTACAACGGAGCCGGCTGGCGGCAGTCCTTGCAGATGGTTCGTACCAGGCGCTGGGCAATGACCCCGTTCATCGTCGACGCGAGCAGAAACGGCTCGATTCCCATATCCACCAGACGGGTCACCGAACTGACTGCGTCGTTGGTGTGCAACGTGGACAGCACGAGGTGACCGGTCAGAGCCGCCTCAATCGCGATCTGCGCCGTCTCGCGATCTCGAATCTCACCCAGCATGATGATGTCCGGGTCCTGGCGAAGGAATGCCCGGAGGGCCGCCGAGAACGTAAGCCCGACCTTCGGATTGGTCTGAATCTGTACGATCCCACGCAAATTGTACTCAACCGGATCCTCCACGGTCAGAATTTTCACGTCAGGCTGGTTGAGTCGGGCGAGAGACGAGTACAGGGTGGTAGATTTGCCACTTCCAGTGGGTCCGGTTACGAGCATGACGCCATGCGGCTTTTCAAGCATCTCGTTCCAGCGACTCAAGTCGTTTTCAGTGAACCCCAGTTGGGCCAGATCCACCTTCATCGCCTTGCGATCCAGAATACGCATGACGACGGTTTCCCCGTACAGCGTCGGCAGGGTGGAGACACGGAAATCCAGGTCGCGTCCTCCCATGACGAGATGGATACGACCGTCCTGAGGAATTCGTCGCTCTTCGATGCGTAGATTCGCGAGAATCTTCACGCGCGAGATGCACGCTGGAACAACGGACTTTGGAACGGTCATGATCTCGTGCAGCACGCCGTCGACCCGGTAACGCACGAGCAGGTCGCTTTCCCGAGGCTCAAGGTGGATGTCGGAGGCCTTCTTTTCAACCGCCTGCCCGATCACCATGTTCACCAGGCGAATCACAGGCTGGTCAATGACGACTTCCTTCTCGGCTTCCTCCTCCTCGTCGTTGAGAACGTCGACGTGCATGGTCTCCGCTTCGCTCACGACCTGTTTCCAAGAGGTATCCTCGCCGTACACCTCCTTGAACGCCAGTTCAATCGCGTCCGCCTCGGCCAGGACCGAATCCACATCGAGTCCGGTACGGATCTTCACGTCGTCAATGGCGAACACGTCAAGCGGGTCGGCCATCGCCACGACGATCTTCTTCTCCAGTTTGCCGATACACACCATCTTGTAACGGCGTGCCATGGTTTCCGGCAGGAGATTCCCGATCTCACGATCGAGCGCTGTCTTTCTCAGATCCACATATTGCGTGCGCATACGGCGCGCCCGCTCCTGCATTTCGGCTGCAGACTCACCACGACTCTCGACGTCTGTCATTCTCTTGTCGCCATGTCTTCCCGTTTTCCGGGCTGCTCTCCGGCAAGGATCCGATACACGGTCACGGGTTCGGCCCTGCCCTTCGGCTTCACACTGTCAACCTGCTTCTGCAGGTCCCATTTCAAGTCGGTCGGGCATTCGAATCTGGCGCGACTGCGCGCAGGGGCACACCCGAGTCGTGTTTCCGACGGCCGCATCGGCGCGTCCGAAACTGGCGTGTCGCCGCCAGCAGCAAACACCAGCTTCTGTATCCTGCGAGGGGTTCCGAGGGTGGTCGCTCCCGACCTCAACACTGTTCTCACGTCGCGCAACGGCCTCCCTGAATTGCAAGTCAGCGCCATTGATTCTTGCACCCGCACGACCACGTTCCTCGACGCGAACACGGGCCGGTCCGGTAAACCAGAAGTGTTGCCGCAAAAGTCGAGTTTTCCCGCCAGGGAATGTAACTCGACGAACTTTGCACTCGAAACATTTGCCGGTACGACGCCCACATTCCCACGGTTCTTACCCCCAGAGATGCTTTTTACCTGCAACCGGTCTCAACTCCGACGCACTCGCACGAGCACAACTCCCACGCACTCGCACAAGCACAACTCCCACGCACTCGCACAAGCACAACTCCCACGCACTCGCAC
>JAJXVI010000464.1 GCA_021782195.1 bacterium
GTCTACCACTGGTCCAGACCGCTTGAGCGAGGATACTGTCTTTCCTCGCTGGGGATTCGCGCTGACCAACTGCCAGTGGTGGCGGCTGTGGATGTGGCGAAGGATTCCATTCTCCCACGTCGCGTCAAGGCGCGGGTGGACCGTGCCTCGCGCAACGGTTCGGGGTTGGGGAGTGTTCTGGCGGCGGTGGGGGCCGGGCCGACCGGCGGGACACCTGAGGTCGGTGCGAAGACGCGCCTCACGGCCCCCTGGCCGCAAGCCGTTCGGTGTTCGCGCGACGGCTCCCAGCTCTACCTGATTCCCTCGGGGCCGTTTCTCATGGGAAGCCACCGTAGCGACGTGGACTGGGCGCTCACTGTAGACAGGCGTTACGATCCGATGTCGCAGCGGCGCTATTTTTCTGATCAGTTGCCGTGTCGCTCGAAGTCCCTGAACGCCTTCTACATGGCGCGTTTTCCCGTAACCGTACGCGATTTCGCCGCGTTCGTGAGGGCGACGGGGTACCAGACCGACGCGGAGCGTCACAAGAGTGCGTGGGTCTGGACAAAATTCAGCCAGCCGATGATGTGGACGGGGAAGACCGGGTGGCGGACGCCTCCGCACGGGGTAACGGCCGTGCCGGGCGGTCTGCACCGACATGGATGGCTGATCAACCCGGCGGCCAACTGGCGAGTTCCGGACGGTCGACACGTGGCTGCCGGGGACGAACCCGTCGTGCAGGTTTCTTGGGAAGACGCCCAGGCCTACTGCAGATGGGCCGGGCTCTGCCTTCCATCGGAAGCCCAGTGGGAGAAGGCGGCGCGTGGTACCGACGGACGCCGATACCCCTGGGGCAGTACCTTCACGCAGGCCGACCGGGCACGATTCGGTTATCTCACCAGTGAATTCTCGCGGGTGGGTTCTCATCCCCTGAGCGCGTCTCCCTACGGATGCGAAGACTTAGTCGGCTCGGTATGGCAGTGGACTGCGACACCCGATTCCAGAGGAGGAAAGTCGGTGCGATACGTGATCCGCGGTGGGTCGTGGATTACCGCTTCACCCGCCTACCTCACGTGTGAGTTTCGCGGTTGGGGAACGCCCGAGCACACCAACGATCAGACCGGTTTTCGGTGTGCCTGGTGTGCGATTTCTCGCAAATAGCCCGGATCCGGGCGGGTGCCACCGAAGCGGAAACAGTTTGAGCATTGAACCGCGTTGCGAGTCAATCGCGATTCTCGTGGAGGTGGGGGTTGATTTTTTTACTCGCTCCTTGATACACTTCTCCTGGTAGACGTTGCTCACTCCTGTGGTGTGTGAGAACGGGTGGTCCAACCTGTGCGACGCCGGGGGTGCGGTTTTTTCGCGGACAGGGCTGTATTTCGTTTCGAATCACGGAGTGGGGAGCGACCGCGGGTGCAGGAGGAAGAAGGGATTGGTACGGACCGGGAGGCCCCAAAGTGATGTTGCGCTGGCAAGACGTGACCCTGTTTCGTACCTGGGGAGAATATGTTGATGGCACGAATTTTTGGGAAGGTTTCGATGCCCTGGCTCGTCGGCCTGGTTGCAGGGTTTCTGGTCTGTCTGAGCGGATGCGGCGGAGGCGGCGCGTCGATTGGAAACGCGAATGACGGTTCGCTGACGGGAGCCGTTGCCGGACAGGCGATCAACGGTGTAACCGCGTCTGCGCTGGAAGGCGTACAGATTATCGTTGCAAGAGGCGCAAGCACGCTTGCAACCTCGACAACCGCCTCTGACGGCGGTTATTCCGTTTCCGCGCTTCCGCTCGGAGCCTGCACCCTGAATGCTTCGAAGCCGGGGTTCAACCCTGTCGTCGCGGACGTGCTCGTCAGCGGGGGAAGCACGGTTTCCCAGAACCTCTCGATGGACGTGGCGACCGGGGGAGTCGGTCTCTACGGTGTTGTACGGAACGTGACCGGCCAGCCACAGGGTGGCGTTACCGTGAGTGTAGGGCCAGGCGGAAGCGCGGCGGGTCGAGGTGTGACCACCCGTGTTGCATCGTCTACAACCACGACGTCGACGGATGGGTTCTACACGTTTTCCGGACTGGCGCCAGGGGTCTATGTCGTCACGATGTCTGGCAGTGGTCTCGAGACTCGGGTCTTCAGCGTGCTCGTCCAGAGCGGAGTAATGCTTCGTCGGGACACCACGGTGACCCCCGGTCAGTCGGTGGGTGGTGTCGTGGAGGGGTTCGTCATCAATGATCAGGGACAGCCTGTTGCACAGGCCAACATCTCATTGAACTACAGCATCGCCCAGAGCGCGACCGTTGCACTGACGCAGAGCGATGCGAACGGGTTCTACGCGTTTGTCGGCATGCCCTCGGGCACGTACGACGTGCTCGCCGAACATCCGCAGTATCTGCCTCAGTCCGACAACAATGCTCAGGTCGTCTCGGGCCAGACTCTGCAAGAGAATTTTGTGATGCAGTGGCAACTGGTTCACGACGGTCACACCGAGATGTCTCTCGCGATGTGGGGGACATCGGCGAACGGTGTGTATTCGGTTGGTAACGGCGGGTCCATTCTGCGCTTTGACGGAACGTCCTGGACTGTTGTACCCGACCCGACCGGGGAGCCGCTCCTTTCGCTCTGGGGAACGTCCGACCAGAGCCTGCTCCTCGCCGCGGGGCAGGGCGGTGGACTTCTCCGTTCCACGGACGGGGGGCACGACTGGAGCATCGGGTTGGTGGCCGCGGGGGAGCACCCGAGCAATATATGGGGGATGTCTGACGGTTCCGTTGTTTACGTAGCCTGTGAGGGTGGTGACCTCTATCGTTCCGTGGATCGTGCCCAAACGTGGGTGCGGGTAGACCAGGTGTCTGATCCGGACAACGCTCAATCTGCGGTTTGTGGCTCGAGCAATGGCATGACGGTGTACGCGACAGGCGGTGCAGGCCTCGTGCACCGGTCGCTGGATGGGGGAAAGTCCTGGACTCCCGTCAACACGGGCAGTTCAGCCGATCTCACCGGCGCCTGGTGTTCAGCAACCGGTCAGGTAGTGGTCGTGGCCAGCAATATCGGGGCGGGCAGCATGGTGAGTCGAGACGGTGGTGCGACGTGGACATCACTTTCTCTGACCGAGCCGGATCAGCCCGTGTATTCGATCTGCGGAAGCGCCGACGCGAGCACCATCTACGTGGTCGCGGGGAAGGGCGTCGCCGCCTACGACCTGCCCTACGTCTCGCGAGACCAGGGGCTTACCTGGTCTGTTTCAGGGGTTTCGACCATGATACAGCCGTCTTCTTGCTGGTGTACTCCGGACGGCCAGACGGCATTTGTCGGGGACAATACGAGCGGGGAGATCTATGAAACTTCCGACGCCGGGGGATCGTGGAAAGCCCTCCCTGTTGGCGGTACCGCCGAGTTGAGGGGGGTAACCGTGGCAGGTGGCGTTGTGGCCTGTGCGGGTTTGACGCGGGAGGAGTCAGATACCTGTGGTGTGACGCGCTCCGGCAACGCCTGGCAGGATAGCATGGT
>JAJXVI010000465.1 GCA_021782195.1 bacterium
TGCATCATTCCGACCGGGGCATCCAGTACGTCAACGTCGGGAACGAGACTTATCTGCGCATTCTTCGTGACGAGTATCTGCGCCGTCTCCTCAAAGGAGCCGGGGGCTCTGGCTTCAAGCTCGTGCAGGGCTACTACGGAGGGGGGAAGACCCACTTTCTCTACTGCGTGCGCGATCTCGCATGGGATGAGGGGTTCCCCACGGCCAGCGTGAGCTTGAGTCCGCGAGAGTGTCCGTATGACGATAGCGTCAAGGTCTACCGCGCCGTCACGATGAGTCTCACCACGCCGCCGCGGGTAGAAGGCGCACGCCCGTCGCGCGGATTCACCGACATCCTGCGTGACGTCGCCGACGACCGCCTCGAGGCCCTCGGACGCGAAGACTTTGACCGCTGGATCACCCGCACAGCCCTTCGGGTGGCTGTGGACAGCCATTCCTTCCGTCGCGCGGCGGCTGAATTCATGCGTGCGTACGTCTCGGGTGAAACCGAGAAGGAGGCGATTCTTGAAGGATGGCTGCGTGGTGACGCCATCAAGCGCTACGATGTGCGAGACCTGGGAATCTTCGAGACGATGGACAGGGGCAACGCCTTTACCATGCTGCGCTCCCTGTGCCAGCTTCTGGTTGAGTACGGGTTTCCGGGCTGCGTCCTTCTGTTCGACGAGGTTGACCGCCAGATGTCGTTCTCGCGCAACAAGATCCAGGCGCTTGGAGACAACCTGCGACAGGTGATCGACCTGTGCGGATCGGCCCTGCTGCCGGGTGTGCTGTTCCTTTACGCGGTCCCGCCCGAGTTTTTGCGCAACGTCGTGCCAGACTATCCTGCTCTCGACCAGCGCTTGAAGTCGCCGATTCCACTCTCGGAGAGAAGCCCGCAGGCGCCGGTCATCGATCTCGAGCACCTCGACCTCGACTTCAGCACCTTGCTCGTGCGCATCGGCGAGCGTCTGCTCGAAGTGTTTGAAGTGGCCGAGAGCTGGAAAAGCGACCGTGCCGTGCAGAAGAAGAATCTCTCCGCCCTCGCACAGGTCTGCGCCGACTACTCGTTTGAAATCGGGCATCGGCGCCTCTTCGTGAAGACCTGGATCGACCTTCTTTTCCGACAGCGTCGCGGGAAGGAGCAGGCGATGCTCCTCGAGGAGATTGAGCACATGCTGGCTGACGGTGCGGCTTCCCTGGAGGGCGCGGGCGACGCCTTCGTGGACGCCTGATGCCCCCGCTCTTCAAGATCGGATCGCGCGTCAAACATCCGTTCCTGGGACCGGGCTCGGTGCTGGAAATCCAGCGCGGGGGACGCGTGGTGCGCGTCTGCTTTGACAACAAGCCGCAGGTTGCGTGGCTCGTGGTTGCATCCGAGCTCGAGCCCGCCACGGAGCCCGCCGGATTGCAGGCCGTGGTGAGCGCGATTGCGCTGGGGCAACGCGAGCACGTCACGCTGCCTCGTCCGCAGCGTCGCGTGGCTTCCACAGCCCTGCTGTCGGAAGACATTGAGACCCCCGTGCACGTACCGGCTGATCTGAGCGAGGCTCAGGCACTCCACGCGGTGGAGGCGCTCCGCGTGGGGGTCGTCCCCCGCCATCAGATAGAGACCTATACCGTGGGTCGAGATGCCGAGATGGCCATGGTGGCGCAAGACCTCGACGAAACCGAGCGCCACGGTGCTTTTCGGGTCATGATGGGCGACTACGGTACTGGTAAGACCCATCATCTGGAGTGGGTCGAGGAACTGGCCCTTTCTCGCAACTTCCTGACGGCTCGGGTGACCCTCGATGCGCGAGAGAATCCGCCCTCGATGCCGAAGCGAGTCTACCGCTCCATCGTTCGTGCGTTGCGGTATCCGGACCGTCCGACACACGAACAGGGAGGTCTGGCGCCTCTTTTTGACCGTGTCCTTCAGGACGCTTCCCTGACTGCCGACCTTCTTTCCGGCGACAACTATCATCGCTATTTGAGCCCTGCCCTGGCCTACTACCGTGAGCTGCAGGAGGGAGACCGCGATCTCGCGGCCATGCTGGTCGACTGGATCGAAGGGCACCCGACCGTGAGCAACGTGACGCTCGACCAGCGCCTGAAACATCTTGCCTGTCGCTATCATCGTCTGTATGCCCTCATGGACTACTGTCCGTGGGCGCACATCTACGCCTATCTTCTCGGCGGGATCTCCGTGCTGGCACGGCGCTGCGGCTATGCGGGTCTGGTCGTGCTCCTCGACGAGGCCGAGTTCTACAGCCTGCTCTCAGGTGGACACGCCTACTATGCGGGAATCCTCTTCTCGTACTATGCAGCGGCGACCCTGGGCCCCGATCGCGTGAAGATCAGGGTCAACGATCTGCCGCGAGGGGGGCACGCGGTCCACCGCGCAATTCCCCCGACCTATGCCGAACATCAACACCTGTACATGACGTTTGCCATCACCCCGGAATCATCGGGCCTGCACGTACTCCAGGAACTGGTGGACGCGTCGACGATCGTCGAACTCTCGCCGCTCAGCGCGGCCGACTATCGCCTTCTGTGTGGACGTGTGTGGGGACTCTACCAGCACGCCTACCCGGAACTCGCGGATTGCGCGACCGACGTGAATCTGTCGCGACTCGGAAATGCGCTCTATCACGCCATTGAGTGGGGGCGGCTCGGCAACGTGCGTCAGGCGCTCAAACTGCTGACCGAAATCGCCGATTTCCTGCGCCTCGACCCGTCTCACGGTCCAACCTTCCTTCGCCGCTGCGAGGAAGTGCTCGGTGCGCCAGCGATCTCGCTCTCGTGACCGACCCGTCTGACCTGCGCTCGTACCTCGCACGCACGTGGTACCCGTTCCTCGGGCGCTTTCCAAAGCCAACCTCCATCCAGCGCGACGCAATTCCGCGCCTGCTACGGGGGGAGTCGCTGTTGCTCGCGTCGGCCACTGCGACCGGGAAGACCGAGGCCTACACGGCGCCGCTCGTGGAACGGTTGCTTGTCGAGAAGTGGCGAAACGGTCCGTCGCTCCTCATCGTTTCGCCGACACGTGCCCTCGTAAACGACCTGTACCGGCGCCTCGAGGTGCCGCTGCGCACGCTCGGCGTGTCTCTTGCGCGCAAGACGGGAGACCACTCTGCCGCGCTGGTCCCAGACGGCGAGGCGCCTCCGGCCGTACTCATCACGACTCCCGAGTCTCTTGACTCGATGCTCTCACGCCGTCCCGAGATTTTGCGACACGTGCGTGCCATCGTGCTCGACGAACTTCACGTGCCCGACGGTACAGCACGAGGCGACCAGCTTGCAATCCTCGTGACGCGCCTGGAGCGGCTCGTCATGGGCACCGTTGCGCGGGCAGCCGTCCGCGGGGCATCGGTGCCATTGCCCTTGCAGCGCGTGGGCGCGACGGCCACAGCAGCGGATACGGCAGGGGTGGCACGTCGCTATCTCGGAGACCGCGCCGGAGTGGTGCGAACCGATGAACTGCGCGCCATTGAGGCCGATTTCATTGAC
>JAJXVI010000466.1 GCA_021782195.1 bacterium
TCTCGTGATTGAACGCGTTGCGTTCCTCGAAGGATCCTCCTCCGCGACCCAGCACGATGACGTCGACGTTGAAGGCGCCTGACTGAAGCATCCACAGCCTTCGAAGCGCGCGGCACAGACTCTCTGGCGATTCCGCGCCCTGCACCACCGCCGGCGAGAGCAACACGCTGACGCCCGGGTGACGTCGTTGAATCGTCGTGAGCATGTCGCGCAGGGCTGCACCGCGTTCTGAAGTTACGAGGCCGATTCGCTGCGGAAAACTCGGAATGGCCCGCTTGCGCGAGGCTTCAAAGAGCCCTTCGGCGCTCAGTTTTTCTCGCAGCCCGAGGAAGGCCGCGTGCAGTTCCCCGACGCCATCGACGCGTATCTCGCTGACGGTCATCTGAAGCTGGCCGCGCTGCTCGTACACGCCCACCTTTCCGATGGCGATGACCTGGGCCCCGTTTTGCGGGAGCACCCGACAGCGCTCAACCTGCGATCGGAACATAATCGCGGCGATCTGCGCGCTCTCGTCCTTGATCGTAAAGTGGAGATGGCCGTTGACGGATCGGGACAGGTTTGAAACCTCGCCGCGCACGGCCAGCCCGGCGAGTCGAAAATCGCTCTCGACCAGGGTTTTCACGTGCTCGGTCAGTTGCCGAATGCTCCAGATGTTCACAGGTCGAGTACCTTCACTGACTTCCTAGGTCGACGCCACGCGCTGATAGCGTGCCTCGACGTTTTCTGGCGAGGCAAGCGGGGCGGGAATCGAGACGCCACGACGCCGGCCGTCCGACAGCACGAGGTCGTGGCGGGCGAGGACGTCACGGATGCCTGTCCGCAGTTCCTCGGCCCATTGTGCGTAGCCTCGCTGCGACGGGTGATATCCGTCCTCGCTGAAGCAGTTGCGGTCGGCCCTCATGGTGATCGGGACGTGATAGGTTGCAGGCAGGCCACGGGCGAGGCGGCTGAGCGAGCGGTTGAGCAGAAAGGAGCGAAAGCCGGCAAAGGCGCGAAGTGGCTGCGGAAAGAGGGGAAGCGTGCTCATCGGGGGCACGCCCGAAAGAAGGATCGGCACCCTCTGACCGAGATGCTCGCGCATGGCGGCCAGAAGGCGTTGCATATCCATCGCCCACGCGCCCGGACTGCGCATCAGGATTACGTCGTTGACTCCCAGGGCCACGATGACGAGGTCGGCCTCCTTGCCAACGAGGCGGGGCACGAGGCGTTCGACGCCGGCGCGAGCCGTCGTGCCGTTCTGCCCGATCGCGTGCCACGCGACCGCGCGCCTGCTTTCCTGGGCCACCACGCGCGCGGCGTGCCCTCCCAGGGCTTCTCGAGGGTGTGACACGCCCACGCCGCTGACGGTCGACTCACCCAGCACGATAAGGTGCAGCGGAGGGTTTTCTCCTTCAATGCAGCCGTGGGGTTCGCCGGCGGGCGCCTTGAATCGGGGGGTGATGTGATGCAGACGCAGCCCCTGGTAAAGCAGGACCGAAGAAAAAAGAAAGGCGCCTGCCGCAATGTACGGCAGCGGCTTCCAAGCTTGTCCGAGCACCATGCGCGCTCGATTCTCCACCGAACGGCGCTGTCCCTTCTCTTCTCGCGTGCGGAGTCTGGAAGGTCGCGCTGAGCCGGGCTTGCTGCGGATCCGTCCGCAGCCCGTTCTGCGGGGGGGGACGCTTCGCGGGTGCGGGGGGGACGCTTCGCGGGTGCGGGCGGCGCTTCGCGTTTGCGGGCGGCGGAAGTGAAAGAACGCCCCCTGCCGGTTGCGCCCGTGGCCGAAGAACTCCAGGCCGTGGCACTTGCGGAGGGGGCGGAGGCGTCGAATCAGGCCCAGAGTGAGGAGATCGTCAACCAGAGGTCTTCGTTCATCTCGTCGTACCGGGGCGATCCGGGTTCAATCGCGACGATTGGATCGAGTACGGCCACGGCGCCGCCACGGGGATTTGAGCCCCCCGCGGGACCTTGCTCCGCAGGCGTACTGTTGTGCGATGCGACGTTCGTGTCGCAGGCAGATGCTGGATGGTGCACTGGAAACCTACCACCTTTCGAACGGGCTCCCCCTGGCCGACCTTCCCTCGAGCGTGCCCTGTGAGAGTACACCCTGTGGAAAAGCCTGTTCGGTTGTGGTTGTTCGGGTCGCCCCGGGCGTGGGGTTCACGCTTCCACGCGCACGTCGCGTGTCTCTGCACGCGTCCTCGCATGGCGCGCGGCGTTCACGCTTCCACGTGTCAACGCGCGCGGCGTTCACACCGGTCGTCCTGGCGCCGACTTTCCACTGTTCCCTCACGCGTCGCACGCGTGCTGCATCGCGGGCAGTGTAGGACCGTATTTTGAAAAATTCCTGAAAAGTTGAGAGAACCCGACCGAAGAGGGCATGCGCAGACTGAGGACGAACACCCCCCGCACAGATGCGAGAAGGGCGGCCGGACGTTCGTCTGCCATCCGCGGCGGTGCGTCGCGTTTCCCCGGACGACGCGCGTGTCGTCCGGCGACGCCAGGCGCGAACGAAGCCTGCTTTTCAACTCACACCAGAACGTGGCGTTGTGCACAACCTGGCTTTGTTGCGCGGCCCCGGCATTCGGAGTTTGACCCATGGCCACTACCCAGTACCAGGAATCTTCCATTCGCGTTCTCAAGGGGCTCGAGCCGGTGCGGCAACGCCCCGGAATGTACACGTACACCGACAGTCCGTTCCACATCATCACCGAGGCGATTGACAACGCCTGTGACGAGGCGCTTGCAGGCTCGGCGAAGCTCGTGGCCGTGACGCTTCACGTTGACGGATCGGTGACGGTGTCCGACGACGGGCGCGGAATCCCGGTGGGCATTCATCCCGAGGAGGGGCGACCGACGGTCGAGGTGGTCTACACGCACCTGCACGCGGGCGGCAAGTTCGACAAGGCCGACGGTGGGGCGTACTCGTTTGCGGGAGGTCTGCACGGCGTCGGCGTCTCGGTCACGAACGCGCTGTCCCGGCGTCTCGAGGTTGAGGTCAAGCGTGAGGGCGGTCACCACCGCATCGTGTTTGCCGACGGCGAGGTGGTGGAACCGCTCATTTGCATCGGGTCGGTTGGACCGCGCACCAGCGGCACCTCCCTGCGCATCTGGCCGAACGCGAAGTATTTCGACAGCGTGGCCATCTCCGCGACCGACCTCGAACGTCTGTTGCGCTCAAAGGCCGTGCTGCTGCCGGGCGTCAAGGTGTCGCTTCGCCTCGAGAAAAACGACGAGACCCGCACCTGGAACTATCCGGGCGGACTGTCGCAGTACCTCAAGGAGCTGCTCGGGGAGTGCGAGCCGATCATCCCGTTCTTCCAGGAAGCACGATTTGTCGACGCGAGCTCCGCGACCGACGTCTTCTCAGAAGGCGAGGGCGCGCACTGGGTTGTTTCGTGGACGGAGGAAGGCCCGACTGCGCGTGAGTCGTTCGTGAACCTCATCCCGACCCAGGGAGGAGGCACGCACGAGGCGGGGCTTCGTGAC
>JAJXVI010000467.1 GCA_021782195.1 bacterium
TCCATGTCGTAAACCTGACAGGTCGGCGGTGTCGAGAGCGCCCGACGTCTCCGATCGGCGCCTCCCAGACATTGGAGAGGGTCGGCCGGGGGAGCCTGAGCGCCGCGATCTCGGGAAGCGGGGATGTGATCCTGGGGGCGTCCGATGACCGCCATCTGCTTTTGTATCGACTTCCTTTTCGCGGTCAGGGCAGTTCGACGGAGGAACTTTCCATACGTGACGACCGCACTGCCTGCGCGCTGTCGCCGGACGGCAATCGGGTGGCAGTGGCATACGGTCACCCGGCTCCTCGCGAGGAAAATGGTCGCTCCGAAGGGGGCGTTGATCTCTTCAAGATCCGCAGCGATCGCACCTTGACTTCTGCTGGTCACGTGTTGACGGGTGCGGTCGTGGTGGAGACGGTCGCATTTTCGCGTTCAGGGAGTCGCCTGGTGGCGGGTCTTGGAGACGGGAGCGTGCGCATCGTGCGTCTGCGCAGTCATCGCTCCAGCCTCTATCATGGACTACGCGCACGCCCCCTGCAAGTGGCCTTCGGCGATGGCGATCGCCTTCTGGTTGCAGTGGCGGAGCACGAGGTCTGCGTCTGGAACGTTCAAACGCGTCGTCTGGTGCTGCGTTTGTCGACGCCGCGCCGGGGACGGGTGGCGCTTGCGCCACGCGGAGGACTGCTGGCGCTTGCCGTTGGCGGTAGCGTTCAGATGTGGGACGTCTGGCACGCGCACCTCAAGCGTGTCGTGCGGGAATTTCCCGCCCCCTTCTGCGCGCTGGCGCTCTCAGGGCGCGGGAAATGGGCGGCCGGGGCCACGGATGGCGGCGCGGTCCGGATTTTTGACCCGCGAACGGCACGGTGCGTGCTCGACGCGGAAGGACTGTTTGCAGAACCGGTGACGTGCATGACTTTCGTCTCGGGTGCAACACGACTGCTGGTGCATACCGCGGGCCTTGAAGACGCTCATCCCTTCGCCACCCTGCGTCTGACCGGGGCAGCTCCTTTACGCGTGAAGCGACTGCCGATTGACAGTGAAGACCTCTGGGTTGGTCTTTGCGCGGACGGCCGTTTTGCGACGCTTTCCTCCTCGCACCTTGATCTGTGGACGCTGCCAGGTGGAGAGCGCACCGGGCATCTTCGGGTTGCGGCGCCCCGAGACGCTGCCGATCACCGTGTGACGTACCCGATTGAAGTTGCATCCATGGATGCAACCGGACGCTACTTTGCCGGGGTAAGCGCCGTAGGCCCGGTTCGGGTCTTCTCGGTGCGGGGGGCACGTCTGCTCACTGAGATTGCAACTCCTGAGGAACCCGTCGCCCTGGCGCTCGCGCCGTCGGCGCGACGCGTTGCGGCGCTGTATCGCGATGGTCTCTTGCGCGTTGCGCATCTGTCCGGGCCTCAGGCAACACTGCAACAGATATCGGGCGTCTCGCCCCTGCAGGTAGTTGCGTGGTCCCCCCGCGGTGACGTGCTTGCAGCGGCTACGCGGGACGGGCGTCTCCTCCTCTTGCGCCACGGTCGCGTCGTGAAAAGCGCGGTCCGCGTGCCATCCGGAGTATCGGCGCTGGTGTGGTCAAGTGATGGAGAGCGCCTTCTCGTCTCGGGATTCGACGGGAGGCTACGCGTGTGGCTTGCCCACTCGCTGCAACCGGCCGCATCGTTTGGACCCTGAGTCCTTTCTTTGTGCCTGTATTCTGCTACTCGGCCAATTCATCAACTGCCGGCATCCCTCGGGAAGCTGACCAGGTGTGGTCCAGCAGCAACCACAGCAGCGGGAGGCCGCTTGAGAAAAGTACGCGAGCTGTGTGTAGAGGGAGACTTTTCGGGTCAAGTGAGAAAGGAAAGGCATATATGGCCAGGACTGTGCACGAGTAGACCAGCGTCGTGCGGCGCAGTGGCCCGTTCTTCGTCAGGACGCCAAATGGCAGCATCCACGTGATATACCACGGCCAGATTCGTGCACTGTAGAACACCACAAGTGCCAGGGTCAGCCACAGGTAGGTTTCAAGAAGGTCTTGCACGGTTGCGGCAACTTCCCGGGCAACTCCGACTGTCGGTGAAGAAATGTCTTCTGAGAACGACTTCTCTCGTGCGTCTTCCGATCGTCGGCCTCTGGTGCGCATTGCGAGTCTGGCCAGGAAGCTGAGGCAGTAGATGGTGTAGATGACCGCAATCGCTGTACGGAGCCACGTGAGCTTCGGACTTCCATATACCCAGAGAAAGTCCGGGAACCCGTACCCGAGCATGTGTGCAATCAGCGAGTGGAAGGAGTGGGCGTTGGTCAGGAAGTGCGGATTTGTCAGCGCACGCAACGCACGTCCTGAGCGCAGGCACGTTTCCCAGGTCATCCACAACAGTCCACCGGCTACCAGCAGCCCGCCAAGTGCCCCGGCCCACCGCCGCCAGACGGCCATCACCGTTCCCTCGGTCGCCATGAGAAGCAGTGCAACGGGCTTCACCAGCACGCCGAGAACGGCCAGGGTGAGTGCCTGGATTCCCGCACGCGTACGCTGTCGGGCCTGCAGGAACCGTTCCAGGGAAGCGAGGCAAAGGAACACATAGAGCAGATCGCAGTGGCCGTTGTCGACGGTTTCGAGCAGGATGAGCGGGTTGCAGAGATAGGCCCAGGCTGCGCACTCGGGCGTGAACCAGCTTCGCGCTGCCGTGTGTACGTTCGAACCGTATACGCTGGCGCGGCGAGTCTCGTCTTGTAGCATACCCGCGATGCGCCAGATGAACCATCCGTTCAAGAGGTGGATGCCCAACCAGCAGAGTTTGAGAAAGTAGAACGAACAGGGAACTGATACGGTCGACAGATACCCGGCGATCAGAAGAAAGGGAGCCACGACGGGGCCGTAGGGCATCGGATACGGGTACCAGGCATATGGGCTGTATGCGTCGACAATGTGCTGATAGCCGTGGACCCATGGATTCATGTGGTAGATGGCCATCAGACGTCCATAGGCGACGTAGGCGAGGATGTCGTTCGAGTGCACGCCGGGATAGCAGGCCCATGCAACAGTTCCAAGAAGTGTGCCGCTCCTGAGCACCGTCTTCCAGTCAAGTTGCTCCCAGCGTTTCAGGACCAGGAAGTACAGCAGGAAGAGGACAGCACAGATTGACACGCACGAGAACTGCAAAGACATGTCGATCTCGTGGCGGAAGATGGCCTGCGAACCCCTGGTCGCGCCAGCGCTGAGGTCGATCCCGGTGAAACTGAGCCACCAGAGCCCTGTCCAGCCAACGACCGTTGCTGGCAGGATAAGCGACCGGTATGCACTTTTGTTCCTGGCTTCAGGTGCAGCGGGCACCGTTGTTCGGTTCTCCTGTGTTTCCTGGACGTGGTGCGTCTTCGATGGGCCTCCCTTCATCACCCTTCCACGCTGGCGCTGGCTGGCCGGTGATGAGCTCACCAGCCCGTCGGTCATAATGTGCCGTGCGCTCGGGAATGGTGCCTCTCGCCAGCGCAACAGG
>JAJXVI010000468.1 GCA_021782195.1 bacterium
CTGCCGACCCCGTGGCCCGTTCCGTGGTCGTAGTCGAGTCCACGGCTCCACAGAAACGCACGCGCCAGCACGTCGATTTGCTGGCCCGACGTTCCCTCGGGAAATACGACCCTCGCCAGCGCAATGTGTCCTTTCAAGACCAGGGTTGCGTGCTCGACAGCCTCACGAGGAGGCACCCCGATCGCAACCGTACGGGTCACGTCCGTGGTTCCATCGGCATACTGCGCCCCCGAGTCACACAGGTACAGTTCACCGTCGCGCAGCAATCGATCTGACGTGGGGGTTGCGTGGTAGTGCACGATGGCGCCGTCCGGACCGGCACCGGAGATCGTGGGGAAACTCAGGTCCAGAAAGTGCGGGCTCTCTCGACGAAACGCTTCCAGCCGGTCGGAAGCTTCAATCTCGTGAAGCTGGCCTTGCGGTGCGTGCTCGGCAAGCCACGCGAAAAAGCGGCAGAGCGCAACGCCGTCACGACGGTGGGCCATACGCGCCCCCTCGACCTCGACTTCATTCTTGCACGCCCTGGGCAGTGCACACGGATCGTTCCCACGCACCACACGAGCACTGGCCTTTTCCAGACGGGCCACGATTGCGGCAGCTCCGCTTGCGTCATCAACCCGTACGCGCATGCCGCCAAGCGTGTCAAGTGTCGGCAGGAACTCCTCCGGTGAAGCAATGCGCACCCCGTCCTCGACGGATTGCGCAAATTCCGGCGACAGTTTGCGTGGATCGACGAACCATTGCACTGCGCCACTGGTGTCAATCACCGCGAAGCTCAACACAAGCGGCGTACACGGAACATCGCCACCTCGCACGTTGAGCAGCCAGGCGACAGAATCCGGCGCGCTGATGATTGCAGCATCGAGATTCTCATCTCGAAGGGCCTGCGCTACCCGCGCACGCTTCTGCGCACACGTACAACCCGTAAACGCGATGGGATGGGAACGAACTTCCCCGAGAGGTGGCGCGGGGCGATCGGTCCAGATCTCGTCGATGGGATTGCCCTCGACCGCGACCAGTGCGGCTCCCCTTGACTCGACAGCGGTGCGCAGGCGTTCCACGTGCTCAACCGTGTGCAGCCATGGATCGTAACCGATGCGCATCGAGGCTGCGCAGTGCGCCTTCAACCATTGCTCGGGAGGCTCCTCAATCAGGTGGCGAAACTCGAACAGCGTACCGTCGCGCTGGGCCTGCGCCTGCAGGGTATATCGCCCGTCAACAAAGATCGCTGCAGTATTTGCCAGAATCACGGCAGCGCCGGCCGAGCCGGTGAAGCCAGTACACCACGCCAGTCGCTCCGCGTAAGATGGCGTGTACTCGCTCTGATGCTCATCGGCGTGCGGCACCACGAACCCGTCAAGACCGCGTCGAAGCAGTTCCTCACGGAAGCATTGAAGGCGGGCAGGCAGCAGGGTAGCAGTCACGGTGTTTCTCCTTCGGGCCCGTGTCCTGGACAATCACGGACAGGGGGCAGGTTTCTGGCTTGAACGTGACCGGTCCTTCGGACGAGCACGCCACATTTCTCGGTCGACTACCCGGTTGCGCGTGCGGAGCCCGGAAAGGGACGGGCGCTCGGAGGCATCTGATAGCCCACCGATTCAAGGATCTTGATGGCCCCTTCGTAGCGTCCAAAGGGAGGCATCACGTAGGCACCGACAACCTCGTCAACGACTTCCTGCAGGGCCTCCTGGGCAATACGCACGCCTTCCATGAGAGACGCCGGACCTCTCTGCACTTTCTCCATGCGCTCAAGAATCGGACGAGGAACCTGCATTCCAGGAACTTCGTTGTGAAGAAAAAGCGCATTCTGATGGCTGGCCAGTGGAAGCAGACCCACGAGAACAGGCAGATCGAGGTCTCTCGTATCGTCAAGAAATCGTCGCAACAGGCTCGAGTCATACACCGGCTGGGTCATGACAAGTTCTGCGCCGGCTTCCTTCTTCTCACGCAAGCGACGTATCTCGCGGTCATAGTCGAGGGCGCCGGGCTCCGCCCCGCAGGCCAGGAAGAAACGAGTGGGAGCCGGTATCGGACGTCCCGCGGGATCGTAACCGTGATTGAGCGCATTGGCCAGGCGCAGCAGACCGATGGAATCGAGGTCGAAGACCGCGGTCGCGTGAGGATAGTCGCCGGCCGTCTTCGGGGGATCGCCGGTGATGATCAGCAGATTGTGAAGCCCCTGCACGTGGCTGCCATACAGGTCACTGGTCAGACGCAACAGGTTGCGATCGCGACAGCAGACGTGCAACAACGTCTCCATGCCAAGCTCGTTCTGAATCATCTGGGTCAGGACGCTGTTGGAAACACGTACCGACGCGCGGGGGCCGTCCGCGGAATTGACGACGTCAACGCCCGCCTCCGCCAGCATGCGCGCGCCTCGCATCGCCGGTGCGAGATCAAGCCCGGTCGGGGGGTTGACCTCCACGCTGACCACGAAATTGTCAGGAGTGATGTGGTCACGTCCTATGCCGCCCCTCACGCGCTCCTCGAAAACGCGACGCACCTTGGCTGCAAGGCGGGTCTTCTGGGCGGTGGGAACGGCCTGGACGTCGCTTCGGGGTTCGGCGTGGTGTTCCACTGACGGCAACACCGCGCGGACGCGCCCTCCGCCAAGCATACGCGCCGAGTTGGCCGCCCAGCGGATGTGCTCCATGTTGGTGCCGCAACATCCGCCCACAATCGAAACCCCGATCTGGTACATGCGCTTGGCATACTCACCGAAATACTCGGGCGTCGCCATGTAGACCATTCGCCCGTCGAGGCGTTGTGGATATCCTGCGTTGGGCTGAGCGGAGATCGGCAGTCCGCGCCCGACCATCCGCTCGGCAATCTGGAACACAATCTGGTGGCCCTCGATGCAGTTCACGCCCGCAACGTTGGCGCCCCAGGCCGCGAGCAGGTCGACAGCCTTCTCGGGCGTCGCTCCGTCCCCGGTCACCGCCTCGGCGTCGAAGGCCACGTGACAGATGATCGGGAAATCGGGCCCGACGGCTCTCCGCGCACCCGTCAGCGCAATGTGGAGTTCGCTGACAAGGTTGAAAGTCTCGAGCATCAACAGGTCGACGCCCTCACCGGCCAGCACGCTGGCCTGCTCATAAAACGCCTGTTCCAGCTCGTGACGCTCCTGGTCGGTGCAGATGGTCGGCGTCCAGCCCGATGGACCCAGCGACCCGGCGAGGTAGACTTCGTCACCCGCCACGCTTCGGGCGATCTGCACGGCGCGCTGGTTGATGAGTACGACCTCGTCGGCGAGCCCCTTCGAGCGCAGGCGCACGCGGTTGGCGCCGAAAGAATTTGTCTCGATGATCTCTGCCCCGGCCTGCACGTATGACTCGTGAATCTCCCTTACCAGGTCGGGTCGCACGAGATTGATGTTCTCAAACACGTGGTTGAGAAAAATTCCGCGTTCATACAGTTGTGTTCGCATGGCGCCATCGCAGACCATGGGGCCGAACAGGAGTCG
>JAJXVI010000469.1 GCA_021782195.1 bacterium
CCAGGCGATGAACATGCCCGGCAGCCCGAAGCAGGGTCTGATGCCGGGGGCGTCCGCCATGCCGCAGGACGTGCGCTGCATCGAGGAAGACGCGGGGAGTTGGAGGTTGACAAAGGCGTAACCCTGGTCTTCGTCCGGAAGGAAGCTCGTCGGCAGTTGACCGGAGAGGAACCACGCGGCTCCGGAGAATGCGGCGAGAATGACCAGGACAACCAGGGCCTTTCGCATCAGCGCCGCGGAGCCACGCGTGTAACCGGAAGTCAGGCGAGCAAACATGCGGTTGAACCAGCCGAAGAAACCGTGCGCGTGACGCGGACCGGTGCGGGGTCGAAGAAGCAGCGAGGCGAGCGCCGGACTCAGGGACAGCGCGTTGAAAGCTGAAATGATGACCGAGACCGCAATGGTCACCGCAAACTGCTGATAGAGTCGACCGGTGATACCGGGGACAAATATGGTTGGCACGAAGACTGACGAGAGGACCAGCGCAATTCCGATGACGGGTCCGGTGATCTCCTCCATGGCCTTGAGCGCGGCGGCCTTCGGCAGGAGCCCTTCCTCGATGTGACGCTCAACAGCCTCGACCACCACGATCGCATCGTCCACGACAAGTCCGATGGCCAGGACAAGACCGAAGAGAGAGAGCGTGTTGACTGAAAATCCGAAAAGGGGAAACAGAATGAACGTTCCCACCAGCGACACCGGTACCGCCAGCAGCGGAATCAGCGTAGAGCGCCAACTCTGCAGGAAGACAAAGACAACGAGAACGACCAGTGCAATGGCGATTGCGAACGTCCACGCGATCTCATGGATGCCTTCGGTCACCGCGCGTGTCGTATCGAGCGAGATGGCAGTCTTGACGTCCGGTGGCAATCGCTTCTGGACGTCCTTGAGCAGGGCGCGTACTCCGTCCGCGGTTGAGAGCGCATTGCTTCCCGGCAACTGGTAGATTGCCAGAATGGCGGAGGGTTTGCCGTTCAGGCGCCCGGCCACGCTGTAGTCAGAGGCGCCCAGCGTCACCCGTGCGACGTCCTTGATGCGCACGACGCTTCCGTCCGCTCCTTCTCGAACAATGATGTTTTCGAAATCCTGCGGGGTGACAAGGCGCCCCTGGGCCTGGACGGTATAAGTAAATTGCTGACCGCTCGGAATCGGGTCTCCCCCGATCTGGCCGGCCGGATTGACGGTATTCTGTGCCCTGATGGCAGCGATGACGTCAGCCACGGTGATGCCGAGCTGCGCCATGCGGTCCGGTTTCACCCAGACGCGAATCGCATACTGACCGGCTCCAAAGACCTGCACGTTGCCAACGCCCGGAACGCGGCTGATCTCGTCGTTGAGGTGAATGTAGGCATAGTTCGCCAGAAAACGGGCATCGTAGGTATCGTGAGGAGAGTACAGGGCCACAAGCATGAGCGGTGCAGAGAGACTCTTTCGCACGATAAGTCCCTGCGCCACAACGTCTGACGGTAACTGAGGCTGGGCAAGCGTTGTACGCATCTGGGAAAGGATCAGGTCGGTGTTCGGGTCGGTACCCACGGCAAAATCGACGACCATGCGCACGGGGCCGTTCGACGTACTGAGCGAGGTCATGTAGTTCATGTTGTCGACGCCGCTCATCTGTTGCTCGATGGGGACCGCGACAGACTGCTCCTTGGTCCTTGCGTCAGCACCGACATAGGTGCCCATGACCTGCACTTCCGGAGGCACGATGTCCGGGTACTGCGAGACGGGCAGCCGGGCAAGAGTGACGCTTCCGACAATGACCATCAGAATGGCAATGACAATGGCTACAATCGGGCGATTGATAAAGAAACGCGACATCTACTTCCTCGAAGACCCAGCACTGGAAATCGGGTGAACGAGAGAGCCGTCGCGCACTTTCGTGAGGCCCTCAGTCACAATGCGTTCGCCTTCCTTCAACCCCTTCTTTACGACCCACATCGTGCCGTATCGGGTCCCCATCTCCACGTTTCGGAAGGTTGCGCGGTTGTCGGTTCCGACGACGATGACCTGACTCATCCCTTGAAGATCATCGACGGCGCGTTGCGGAACAAGCACGGCGTTCCTGTCGACGTAGCGGACCGCGCGCACGCGAGCGTACTGACCGGGCCTGAGCTGGAGGCCAGGATTTGGAACGGTCAAAACCATGAGGATCGCTCCGGTTGATGCACCGATCTGTCGATCTTCGGCATAGAAGTGTGCTCTTTCCGGGTAGACGGATCCGTTGGTCAGGGTGATTTCGAACTGTGCCTTCTGTAGCTTTTGATGGGGTCGGAGGTAGTCGAGGTACTCGTCCTGCGTAAGCGGAAAAATGATCCGGGCGGGGTTCATCGTAGACACAGTGGCCAGGGCGGTAGAGGTCGGTCCGACCAGATTGCCGACCTGCACGTGGGCGATTCCCGCCAGTCCGTCGATTGGGGACGTCACGCGAGTGTATCCAAGATTCAGGGATGCTGCGTTGACGCCGGCTTCCGTGGCCGTGACCTGCGCCTGTGCACTGTCGACGGCGCCACCCGCGGCCGAAACCTGGGCCTGCGCCACTCCAATGGAGGCCTGTGCGCTCTTGATCTGCGCCTGGGTGGAGGCCAGTATCCCGCGTTGTGTCTGTACCTGCGCCCGGGCGGCCTGAACCTGTGCTATCGCGCCATCATTGGCCTGCTGCGCGTTGTAGAGATCCTGATCGGTAATGAAGTGCTCCCGGGCAAGCTCGGTGTATCGACTCAGGTTCCCCTGTGTTGTACGCTGGCTGGCCTGCGCCTGTGCCACATTCGCGCAAGCCTGGGCAAGCTGCCCGATGGCCTGGGAATGCGCTGCCCTGGCAACCAGCAACTGGCTCCGAGCCTGAGTGAGCGAAGCGAGCGCCACTGACTGTTGCGACTGAGTCTGCAACAACTGCCCGCGGGCCTGGGCAAGTTGCCCCTGCGCCTGCTGCAGGGCGGCTTCAAAGGGGCGCGGGTCAATCTCAAACATCAGCTGTCCACGTCGGACACGGTCACCCTCGTGGTAGTCCTGTCGAACAATCGTCCCGACCACCTGGGCTTTCAGATCGGCATTGACGAAGCCATCGACCGTGCCAACCCACTCGCCGTAGACGGGCACGTCCTTCCTGGTTGCTGCGACAACGACAACCTCCGGAGGAGGGGGAGAAGCAGGGGGTTGGGAACGGGTTGCGCACCCGTTCCCAATGCCAAGAACGCACAAAATGAAACCCAGCACGCAAACACGTGACCGACGATGCACGATAAGCCTGTTCCTAACTGATGCGATTCTGACGGACGTTCGCATCGCAAGTGGCGACGTCCTCTGTTCAATGTCGTGGGAGCAGGGTGACGCGACAGACGAAGACGTGTCGCTCTACACTCCGTGTGTGTGTAGAGCGACAGGACCTGTGTCGCGTCAGCCTCCACCCGCTGTCTGTCGTGCAGGGTGCCGCTGAGATTACGACCTCGTTGCTGCTC
>JAJXVI010000470.1 GCA_021782195.1 bacterium
GTTCGGCCGGTTCCCACCGATCCCGGTGTGATGGCGCGGATCTTTCGTATGCGGCGTGGGGACGGCCGCGAAGTGGCGGGCCTGCACGCGGCCGCCATGGGGAACAGCCTGTGGGCGCAGCTCGGACGCGGGTTTCTCGAAACGCTCTACGAGGGGCTGCTCAAGAGCCCCCGCTTTATCGCTTTCGTGTATGTCGAGGAAGGCTCGACGCGTGGTTTCATTGCGGGCAGTTCCGATTCGGGGCGGATGTTTCGCGACGTTCTCGGGCAATGCTGGCTCTCGCTCGGGATCTGTGCCGTCCGCGGGGTGCTTCGACGTCCGCGTTTGCTGATCTCGCTTCTGGCTACGCCATTATACTGGCGTCGCAGCACGGTCGATGCTGACACGGCCCAGATTACGGCCGAGTCCTTGTTCTGCTCGTTTCGGTCCGATCTGCGTGGAACACGGGTGTCCGGTCACATCAACAAGGTGCTGTTCGACGAACTGGCGTGGCGCGGGCACGCGCGCGTGAAGATCACGACGGAGGTTGATAACGCGGGCGCCGTTCGGCAGCTTACGGCGTGGGGCTTTGAGGATCGTGGCGAGTTCGGGTTCTATGGCAAGCGCATGCGCACCTATGTTCTCGACCTGCTCGGCAGTCCGCGTGTTCATCCCGCTGAATTTGACGAGGAGCGGGCGGGAAGGAGCCATCCTCGTCACGAATAAACAGCCCGGTATGACTCAGGCGGGTCCCAAGGGACGTACCGGTCTCTTCGGGGGAACGTTCAACCCGATTCATCTGGGCCACCTGCATCTGGCGCAGGAGGCTCTGCTCGCGTTTGAGCTCGATCGGGTATTGTTCATCCCGAACCGCCTGCCACCTCATCGGCGTCACGGCGCTCTTGTCGACACGGCGCACCGATGCACGATGGTTGAACTGGCCATCGCGTCCAACCCGAGCTTCTTCCTCTCGCGCGTCGAGCTTGATCGCGAGGAGGACGGACCGTCCTACAGCGTGGACACGGTGGAAGCGCTTCATGCCGCGGCACCGGAAGCGCCACTGTACTTCCTGTGCGGTGCGGACGCGCTGATGCGCTATGCGTGGAAGGATCTCGACCGGATGCTGGGAAGGTTGGCTGCGATGGTGTGCGTGACGAGACCCGGATTCTCGCTCGCGGAACTTGACCGGCGTCTGGACGGCCTCGGCCTTGTGAATCGAGCGCGGCTCCAGAACCTCGAGGTGACAGGCTACCACCTGTCCTCGAGTGAGATACGACGGCGGCTGGCGCGTGGTTGCTCGGTGCGCTACATGGTTTCGCGCGAGGTGGAGGAATATATTGTCAAGTTCGAACTCTATAAGGCCCTGGAGGTATCCGTTGAGCGAGATTGATTTGTATGGGGCGTCCCCTGCAGTGATACAAGAAGAGGTCGTGCAGGACCCTGACGCCGGTGACGAGGAGTTGCAGCCCGACCCCGAGGAGGTCGTGGAGGCGGGTGAGCAGGACGAGGCGGCCGAAGAAGTGCTGCTTCCTCCCATTGATTTCGAGGCTCTTGCCCGTCAGGGTGCGGAAGCGGCCGAGGCGAAGAAGGCTTCACGCGTGACCATCCTGCATCTGGCAGAACTTTCACCCATCGCGGATTATTTTGTCATCTGTAGCGGCGCGACGCGGTTGCAGACGCGCGCAATTGCAAACGCTATCGATGAGCAATGCAAGAGCGCCCCTGTTCGACGGAGGCGTCAGGGATACCAGAGCGGTAACTGGATTCTCCTCGACTACGGGTCCGTGGTTTTTCACGTGTTTGTCGAGCGGGACCGCGAGTACTACGATCTGGAAGGGTTGTGGTCAAAGGCTCCGGTGCTGTATCGCGGAACCTGAGCGGAGGCGTGCGTCAATGGGCCGGGTCTGCCTGTTCTCGAGCCCCGGGGCCGGGGAACGGGCAGATGGTCCGCTTGCGACGTCAGGCCTCGATCTCGAGGTCGCTGAGTGCATACGACGAGCAGATGAGTGCATATCCATTTGCGCGGTCCTCGTCGCTGATCGCGCGTCCCCAACCGAAAACTTCTCCCTTGACCGCCACCATGCAGGTTCCGCACGAGCCGCCCTGGCATCCATAGGGCAGGTCGAGCCCGTTCCGAAGGGCGTGTTCGAGAATGATAGCATCATCCGGGATGTCGAGCGTACGGCCGGAGCGTGTGAAGTGAACGCGATGATTGGTCATGGACGTGTCCTCGGTGTCTGTCATCGGGTGGCGTTCCACCGTCCCCTGAGGGGTGTGAGGGCAGAGCGTATCAGTGGGGGGTTGGAAGCGGTGCATTGTGTGAGGGAGGGTGGGAGTTCAGGGGGGAGAGGTGCAACTTTGCGCGACACGGGATCTTGATTGATGTTCCCACTGTAAGTACCCGGGCGTCAACCACGTGGTTGTATTTCATGAGGGCTGACATGGCTTCGGGGTCACCGTAGAACTGTTCTGCGACGTTCCAGAGTGTTTCCCCCGGTCCCATCACGTGAATCAGGTCCGGTCTGCCATCTGCTGGTGCACTCTGTGGCGCGGGGGAGGCCGGTTCCATGGCAGTCGGGGATGCGGTGGTCTGTCGGGTTGTCCTGTGGGTTACGTGCGCGGGCGGAATGTGGCTGATGGCATCGAGGCGAGCGTTCATCCTGTCGAGTTTCTGGTTGAGTTCGGCCCACCGAGAGGCGCTGCTCAGGGGGCGAGTCCACAGGGTGAGGATCGTGAGAGCCGCGAGCAAGGCGAACATCACGTAGTCGCGCGTGTTGAGCGGAGGCTGCCGGAGCGTTCGATTGATCTTTTCAAGTGTGCGTTCGACGTGTCGTTCCGTGCGATGTACGTCAGATGACGATGGGGTGGTTTCTGTCTGGTCCGGAGGCGTGGAAATGGTCGGCTTACCTCCATTCTTGCTGGTAGGTCGAGATGCAGATTCACGTGGGACCTGTGGCGCGAGCGGTTCGCTTGCGACACGAGGAGCCGCCGAAGGGGGAACGGGACCTCTCTCACGAAACGGCAGCAGATCCGGACCATAGGTCTGGGATGTGTTGCGCGCCGGGGGAGGTGAAGGAGCGGGTGCGGGAGGGGCCGGGGGGGGCTGGCGATGAGCGGGCGTGGGGGACGGCGTGCCGTCCGCTCGAGGTCGGCGTGGGGACGTGCTGTCAGGTGCGACCCAGAAGGCGCCGAGCGGCGCGATGTGTCGGCCTCGCCGGCAGAACATCTGCAGATCCCTGCGCTGGGGATCGGTGACGCAACCAATCTGCCAGTCGCCTGGAAAGAAGTTGCGGTGAACGAAGGCGTCGACCTCCGAAAAACTCACACCGAGCCCTGGGTGACTGTGATACCACCCCACGACTCGCAGTCGGGGAAAAGAAGCCTTTCGCTCAGCAAGCATCTCCTGCCACGCGTGGCGCGCGACGCGGATGCGATGAAGTTCGGGTTGAGCGTTGAACGCCAGTGCTTACTGGATG
>JAJXVI010000471.1 GCA_021782195.1 bacterium
GTTGTCAGGTCGTAGGTCATCGCCTCCGCGTGTATTTCATCGCCGTTCATGCGTGCGGTCACATTTCCGCGCGCTGTGACCAGGTGCGTGAGTTGATTGATCTCGATCCTGTCGCCCTCGATGTAGATCGTCTCGGTGACAACCACTGCGTGGCCACGTGCAATGGTCTTTGTGGCGGTGTAGGTCACGCGGTTGGCTCGCAGGCTGAGGTTCCTGTTGGGGTTCGGACGGGTTCCTTGCGTGGCGGCCTTGTGCTTCTTCTTCGGGGCCAGCGAGGGAGACAGGGTGGGCATCAGCGTTGGCGTCAGGGAAGGCGTGGGTAGAACGGGCTGGGCAACTGCGCGCAAAGCGAGGGTCAGCGCACAGGCCAGCAGGCACGCAACCGTGATGAGACTGTACAACGCCCGGAATCTGTTCAAGCCTGCCTGTCCCTGTTCTGGTCTCTTCTCTGCGTCTTGCGAGAGCCTGCAACAGCGACGAGCGTCTCCAGCACCATTCGGGGAGACGTCTGTCGCACTGCCGGGCCGTCGATACTGGCCGACGAAAAGGCCTTCTTCGCTTCCACAAGCCCGGTGACCCTCCTTCAAGTTCCTTCAAGGGGGTTTGCCAATCTCAGCAGGCTCCGGGCGAAATCTGGTGCCAGGCAACACATCGGGCGAGGACGGGATTGAAAGGCGCGTCGTGGTTGCCTATGATGAGCGCATGGATCTGGTTGTTTCCCGGTTTGTCGATGCGACCGCCATGCTGACGTTGAATCGACCCTCCCGCGCAAATGCATATGACGGGGAACTGCTCGATGCATTGGAGCGGGCCCTGGCTTGGGCATGCGGAAACGACGCCATCCGTGTGGTGGCGTTGTTTGGCCGAGGAAGTCATTTCTGCAGCGGGGCTGACAGAGAGAGTCTCGAAGGGCGAACTTTTCGTGACGCGCTTGCTCTTCAGAGTGCGCGCCTGTTCGACTCGGTCGCCCGGTTTCCGAAGCCGGTTGTTGCCGCGCTCCACGGTGCGGTGCTTGGAGGGGGGCTCGAACTGGCGCTGGCCTGTGACGTGCGGGTGGCAGCCCGTGACGCGGTGTTCGGATTTCCGGAGGTCGGCCTTGGTCTCATTCCGGCGGCCGGAGGCACGAGTCGTCTGACGTCACTCGTGGGAGCGGGCGCCGCCCGTCTCTTGATCCTCACCGCTCGTCGCATTGACGCGGCAGAGGCACTTCGACTGGGTCTGGTCGGGGAGGTCTGTGAGCCGGACCGGCTCGACGACCTTGCGCTCGGTCTGGCGCGGGAAATTGCCTCGCACGACCCCGTTGCAGTGCAGCTGGCTCGCGCAGCCCTCGACGTGGGCACAGGCGACTTTGCATCCGTGGCGCAGGCTGTGCTCTACCATCGACGTCAGGCTTCATCTGTCCCTGCCACCGCTCTGCCACCGTTTTCCCGAGCAGACATTGACTGCGCCTCCGGAGGCACCTTTGCATAATCCCAGAAGCACTTCGCACAGCCTTGAGACCGTGGAGGCCGATTTGCGGGCAGCCACCCTCCCGTCGAAGGCGCCGGGCAAGCCCGAGCCGCGTATCATCTCGATCGGTACCGCTGTTCCACCGCGTCGTTACGAGCAGGAAGAACTTGCGCGCATGTTTTGCGTTGAGAATCCTCGCCTGCGTCGCCTTTTCCGAAACAGCCACATCAAGTATCGTCATCTGCTCTTGCCGGACCCGGGCCCCACCGGCATGCCCGAGGAGTCGGTCGAGGAACTCAATGCGAAGCATCTGGGCGGTTGCGTCGAGGTGGGTGGGCGTGCGGTGGCGCGGGCACTGGAAGGCGAGGGGCTTTCCCCAGACGACATTGACTATCTCGTGTGTGTGACCACGACGGGGTTTTTGTGTCCCGGTGTTTCGGCTCATCTTATCAAGCAGTTGGGGTTTCGCGATGACGTGGCGCGCATGGACGTCGTGGGGATGGGGTGCAATGCGGCAGTCAATGCATTGCAACCCGCGTGCACGTGGGCCATTGCCCATCCAGGTCGAAACGTTCTCGTACTGTGCGTCGAGATCTGTTCGGCGGCCTACGTGTTCAACGACACCATCGAGTCGGCCGTTGTGAACTCCTTGTTCGGTGATGCTGCCGCTGCGGTGCTGTTGCGTGCGCAACCGTCAGGAACCGAGGGAGCGTTTCCTCGACTGCTTGACTTTGCTTCACTGACTTTGAGCGACGCCATTCACACGATGAGGTTTGAACTCGACCATGGGCGCTGGTCGTTTTTCCTCGACCGGGACATCCCGTATGTCATCGGCGCGAACTGCGGGCGTCCCGTGGGTGCATTGCTTGCCCGTCGGGGGTTGAAGCGCCGTCAGGTGGCCCACTGGGTGGTGCACAGCGGAGGCAAGAAGGTCATCGATAGCGTAAAGATGAACCTTGACCTGTCGGATCACGATGTCCGCCATACCCTGTTTGTCCTGGAAAACTTCGGCAACATCTCCTCGTGTGCGTGCCTGTTCAGCCTGGCCCGACTCGTGGAGGAGGGGGTCGTACGAGAGGGAGAGTACGGAGTCTTGATGGCGATGGGACCTGGCGCGGCAATCGAGACCGCGCTGCTGCAGTGGTGACCTGGGAGGCCTTCGCGGTCCAGGAAAAGGGGGCGATCTGCGAAGTCGTTCTTCAGACCGACCGGATTGGCGTGGCCATGGTGAATGAACTGGAGCGCCTGAGCGAATACCTTGAGGACGAGTCGCCCGCCAGCGTGCTTGTGTTGCGGGGGCGCAACGGGCGATTCACGCACGGGATCGATCTGGGCGATTTCTCCCTGCGGCGTCCCCCGGACGTGCACGGCTTCAATCGCTGGGAGCGTGCCCTGCGTGGACTCGAGCAGGTTCGCAAGGTGACCGTGGCCGTGCTGGAGGGAGCCTGCCGTGGAGGCGGTGTGCAGCTGGCACTGGTGTGTGATTATCGTCTTGCCACGCCGGACGCCGTCCTCTGTCTCGACGAGGTGAAGAACGGGTTCCTGCCCGGGCTTGCAACCTGGCGACTTTCGCGCCACGTTGGGCTCGGTCTGGCCAGGGAACTGGTGCTGGGCTGTCGAGAGGTGGAAGCTGCTCGTGGGGCGCAGTACGGACTTGTGTCAGAGGTGTGCTCGGCGGACGAACTGGAGCGTACGATTGAGCGGGTGGCGACTTCGTTCATGCCGGTCAACGGAACGGTCGTTGCCCTTGCTCGTCGCCTGCTTGACGAGTCTTTTGCGACCCCCTATGAAGATTTTCTTGGGAGCTTTCTGGCAGCGCAGCATCGCGCCATCAGTGGCGAGACTTTCATGCGTCGCCTCCAGGAGGAGGCGCTGCGTCCCCCGCCTCGTCCGTGAGTCCGGAAGAGAATTGCGGCCGGGCCGACCGGGCGCAACTCGGTGCGTCCGCATCAGCGGGGCGTGTGACGTCCCCCGCTGCGGGTTCGCGCGGCGCCGCCCGAGGCG
>JAJXVI010000472.1 GCA_021782195.1 bacterium
CCACGGTGATGACAAACAGGGCGAAGATCTGCCCCGTCGCTACCTGCGCTGCCATTCCTCCGCCGAAGTGGGAGAAGGCGACCATACTGATATTCACTGCGTTGAACATCAACTCAAGAGACATCAGGATGGCAACAGCATTCCGCCGGGTAAGCACACCGAAAAGGCCCGTACAGAACAGCAACACTGCAAGAACAAGAAAGTGGTCGAGGCCAATCGGGCCGGCCATCCACGATAACAAGGCAGGCATCTCAGCTCTTCTCCCTCTCCTTCGAAGCAACCATCACGGCTCCGACCAGCGCCATCAGGAGAAGCATGCCGACCATCTCGAACGGCAGAAGATACCCTCCCAGGCCCTGGCTCAGGAATCGTTCGCCGATGGCCTTCACCCCGACATAATCTGTTACCGGGTCGTACGGCGCGGTGACGAACTGCTGGTTGAAAATGACCACCAGGACCATCGCCGCGAAGAGGGCCACTACGAGAAACGTCGAGAACCCGCGCATGAACGGGTGTCGCACCTCACGCTGATCAATGTGCTGCGTGAGCATCACTGCAAACTTCAGGATGACGGCAATGGCACCCACATAGATAAGCAACTGGACAGCTGCGACGAAGTGGGCACCAAGAAGGGCATAGACCCCGGCCACGGCGCCAAAAGTCAGGGCCAGGCACAGGCCTGCGTGGAAGATGTTGGCTGCGCGAATCACTCCGAACGCGCCCCCCATCACCACGCAGAAAAGAAGCCAGAAGAGATATGGGTTCATGGAACACTCCTCAATGCGCTACCGCCCCGCCCGCCATGGTCTGCATCACGACAAAGGACGCCGCAATGAGCAGGTTCAGGAAGGCAAACGGCAACAGCGTCTTCCAGCCGAAGTGCATCAACTGGTCGACGCGGACCCGCGGAAACGTCCAACGGATCCACATCAGCACGAGAATGATGACGTAGGTCTTGATAAGAAATACGGCGACGCAGAAGAGGGTATGGAGAATCGGTTGCGTGATCAGGTTCTCCACACCACCCAACGACCATCCGCCGAAAAACAGGGTCACCGCCACGGCAGACACCACAAACATGTTCGAAAACTCGGCAAGGAAGAACATCGCGAACTTCATGCCACTGTACTCGGTAACGAATCCCGCAACAAGCTCCGACTCTCCCTCGGGAAGATCGAAGGGGGGACGGTTCGTCTCAGCAGTTCCAGCGATAAGGTACACCAGAAAACCGATGATGTTCGGGATGATGAACCACCTCGGGATGAAGCCGAAGTACGTGCCAGCCTGAGCGGCCACGATGTTTTGCAGACTCAAGGAACCGGCCATCAAGACCGGGCCCAGCACTGCGAAAATCATCGGAATCTCGTAGGAAATCATCTGCGCCACCGAGCGCAGGCCGCCGAGCAGGGAGTACTTGCTGTTGCTGCCCCAACCCGCCATCATGATGCCCAGTACGGTGATGGAACTGACGGCAAGCAGGTAGAGCACACCGACGTTGAGGTCGGTCACCGACACGTTCGGACCGAAAGGTATCACCACATACGCCATCAAGCTCGCGGTAAACACGAGGATCGGGGCCATGAAGAAGACCACGCGGTCAACAGACCCGGGCGTGACGTCTTCCTTGACGAGCAGCTTGATGGCATCGGCCATCGTCTGCAGGAGGCCACCAAACCACATCGACTTGTCAGCAAGAAAGGTCGGGCCGGTCATCATCGGGCCCATGCGGCGCTGGATGCGGGCGCTGATCTTGCGCTCGAGCCAGATCAGGAACAGCACGCTGACACTGATGAACCCGAGAATCAGTGCCATTGTGATCAACATCAGCACGATCTGCGAGCTCAGAATGTTACGAACGGGCCCGGTCGGCAGAGCGCTGAAGGCCCGACTGAGAATCTGGTCAATGGAGCCGTTCATCGGTCAATCTCCGGTAGAACGAAGTCGAGGCTCGCGCCGATGGCAATGAGGTCGGCCACCAACGCGCCCTTCAAGAGGTGCGGAAGGACGCACAGGTTTGAGAACGACGGGGTACGGAACTTGCAGCGCCAGGCCTTTTCAGAACCGTTGGCCACCAGGTAGGCGCCCAGATCACCTCGTGAGCTCTCGATCCTCGAGTAGACCTCTCCCGGCTGTACCCAGACACGATTGGGAAGCGTCTGCTTGTACTTGCCTTTCGGAAGGTTGGCGAGGCACTGCAGTACCAGCTTTGTGCTTTCGCGAATCTCGTCCATGCGCACTTTGTAACGCGCCCACGAATCCCCGTCGGGCTGAGTCGGGACGTCGAACTCCAGTGCGGGATAGACCGAGTACGGGACAGCCTTGCGAATGTCGTACTTGACGCCGGAAGCCCGAAGATTCGGGCCCGAAACGCCATGCGCCACCGCCAGGTCACGTGGAAGGATTCCCACGCCCTTGGTACGTTTCAAGAAAATCACGTTCTCGCTCAGCAGGCCTTCGCACATGTCGACGACGGGAAGCAGTTCATTCAAGAACTTCTCGCAGGCCTGCTCAAAGGTCTTCGGCCCGTCAGTCCACGAGGCCTCAACCTTGCGGGGAAGGTCATACGCCACCCCGCCAAGGCGCAGGTAGTTGTACGTCAACCGTTGACCGCACGTCGCCTCAAACATGTCGAGAATCTTCTCACGCTCTGTAAAAGCGTACAGAAACGGCGTCGTAGCGCCAAGTTCGAGGGAGTTCGTGCCGAACCACAGCAGGTGCGACGCGATACGATTGAGTTCCACCATGATCGCGCGGATGTAGTCGCCGCGCGGGGTGGGAACGATGTCGGCAAGACGCTCGACCGCAAGCACATAAACGTAGTTGGCAGACATCGATGTCACGTAGTCCAGCCGGTCTGTCACCGGAATGTACTGCGCAAAGTGCCGACCCTCCGCCATCTTCTCCAGGGAGCGGTGAAGATAACCGATGATCGGCTCACAGTCAGCCACGTACTCGCCATCAAGCTTGACCATCAGCCGCAACACGCCGTGCATGCTGGGGTGCTGCGGCCCCATGTTGAGGTAGAATTCTTCAGTTTTGAGCATTGAAGCCACGCTTTCAACCTCGCGCCGCCTGGAGGCGGACGGAGCTAGATCTTGTGGTGCCCCATCCCGGTAAGTGTGGCCGGGTTGTCCTTTTCGGGCAACGGAACAAAGTTGGGGTGCTTGAAGTTTTTGCGAAGCGGATGCCCTTCCCAGTCGGAAGGCATCATGATCCGGCGCAGATCGGGGTGCCCTTTAAAGTTCACACCGAAGAGGTCGTACACCTCACGCTCGAACCAGTTGGCTGCCGGCCAGATGTCGGAGACAGTGTCAACTTCAAGCGCACCGTCCGGCAGTTCCACCTTGAGCGCCACAATGTGCTGATGCTGGTACGACATGAAGTAATACACCACGTCGACATGCTCGATCCAGTCAGCCGCGGTGATCACCATGTTGAAGTCAAAATCGAGC
>JAJXVI010000473.1 GCA_021782195.1 bacterium
GAGCTCCGGCGCGCCGGAAGCACAGTACACCGACGTGACAAAACTGAACAGGCGCAAGGCAGCGTCCACCCGCTCCTGCGGTCGAACGGGGGCAGCTTCGATGGTGGTGAGGCAGGTGTTGATCATCGCGCCGAGTTGTGAAGAGGTCGGATAGTAGCTGGATCCACGCAGCGCCTTTACCTCGGGCGGGTCGTACCGGGTGCCGCCGATGGCCAGGATGCCGCCGAAAATCCACGGCAGCGGTTCCTTCCCGAGCAGGTAGCGCTTTGTAATGCCGACCATGGCGTCGGTTGCACGGGCAATGTGCCGTTCGCCCGCCTCATCGCGAGGCGCCACGTGCAGGCGCACAAAATCTGGCAGGGGATGCAGTTCACCCGTGGGACGCGCCCGCGGGTCGGTGCGTCGCAGCATCTCGATGCGACCCTGGGCCAGCGAGATACGAACGCCTTCCTGGTGGTGATCGGAAGCGCCCGAAGAGACCGCTCGCAGAATGGCCTGTTCCGCGTCCGGCGTCTCCTTCTGGAAGAGTCGGTTGAGCAGGCACAGTGCTCCCTCCGGATCGTAGCCGGCCGCCACCATCATCTCGATCCCCTTCTGGTCGGCGATGGCTTCGTGGGCCTGCCCCGCAAGCCAGCGACTGGCCGGCGCGAGCTTCACGGTGGGATCGCTGTGATGCTCAAAGAGATGCGTCAACTCGTGGCCGAGCACGAATGCCAGCTCCTCCTCGTGCTGTAGACGACGCAGGGTGCCGGCATTCACGGCCATTTCATAGATCGGCTGGCCGGTGGCGTCGAAACCGAGCTGGCGGGAAATGACGGTCTGGTTGCTGTCCGGTTTTTCGTGCCCCGCCATAAACGCGTTGATCTCGCGCCCGGAATACAGGTTGACCACGAGGTGCACGCCCTCTTCCCGAAGACGTTTGCCGGCCAGCCGCTCCACCATCGAGGCAACATAGTCGTGAGCACGCCGCACCTCCTCGCTCACGTGCCCCATCGGAGGGGTGAGCAGCACGCCTCCGCCGTTGATATGCGCACGCCCCCAGGTCCGCAGTTGCTCGGAAACCTGGCCTTTCGTGGGCGCCAGCAGTTTCACTTCGGGTGGCCCCGCAAGCAGGAGCGGCGGGGACGCTGCCGGGGACGGGCACCTGGCGGCGTCGCACTCCCACGCGCCGGTCGGTGGGACCGCTCCTCCCGAGTCGGTGGCGGCGGACGTGGGAGGCTCCGACGCGGAGGATGAGGGGACGGACGCCCCTGCCTGCGACGTGGCGGTCAATGCACTGCGGAAGGAGGAAGTCGGCTTGATTTCCATGGTAGATGAAGTATACAACCGTGAGCTGAAAAATTGCTCAATTTCATCCTCTGGCAATGAGCCTGAGGAACCAGGGCAACGTCTGTCGAAAACATCCTGGAAACGAGAGGTGCGCGAGGTCTTGGCGCGACTGGGCCTGGGAACCGTATTGCAGGGAAGATACGAGATCCGTCGCCGCCTTGGCGAAGGAGGATTCAGTGTCGTCTACGAGGCGCGCGACCGGGAACTCGGCGCGCTGGTGGCCGTCAAGCACTTTGCACCCGCGGGGATGGCGCCAGCCCACCTGCCGCAGTTCCTCGAGCAGTTCCGCTGCGAAGCCCAGGTCCTGCGCCAGCTAAAACACGCGAGAATTCCCCGCGTCTACGGCTGCTTCGAACTCGAACAGGAGATGTTCCTGGTCATGGACCTCATTGATGGCCAGCCGCTGAGTCGACTCGCCAGAGCAAACCTGGAGATCGGACTCGTCCTCGGATGGGCCATCGAGATCGCAACGACCCTCGTGTACCTCCACTCGGTGAAACCCATGCCCGTGGTTCACAAGGACTTGAAACCCGACAACGTGCTGCTGACGGCAGAAGGGTGCGTGCTCATCGACTTCGGCATTGCCAAGGCACCGGACGGGGCGGGCCAGTGGGCAACCCGAACAGCCCTTCGCGGCGCGGGCACGCCTGGATTCGCCGCGCCGGAGGTATACACCGGCCGGGCCACCGACCCCACGTCAGACCTCTACGCGCTGGGCGCAACGATCTATGCACTGCTGACCGCGTGCATCCCCACCGACTCGCTGGTTCGCCAGCAGCTCGTATTCATTGAAGACCAGACAGACCCCCTGGTTCCGCTGGACACCATCCGACGAGACGTTCCCCCTGTACTGGCACAGATGGTCTCCCGGCTGCTCTCCCTGCGGCGCGTCGATCGATACTCGTCAACGTCGGAAGTGCTGGCCGAACTGCGCCGACTCGCGACCGGGTGGAAGGAACCGGCCACGCGCCACCAGGCCGGGGGGGCGGGTCGCACCGAGGAGCGACCACCCGCCACACGGGTACCGTTCTCTCCGGGGGCTGGCGGCTACCAGATCGCCCTGCCACGCGCACCTACGGGTTCACGACGACTGGGGGTGAACGCGCAGGGGCACGAAGAGTGGGAAAATCTCCAGGACGGGTCGGTTCTCGTTCTCGTCCCCGCGGGGCCGTTCCTGATGGGGTCAGCCAGGCCCGAGGAAAGCCCTTCCGGTCTGGTCGAGGTGGAGGGGTGCTTCATTTCCAAGCACGCAGTGACCAACGAGCAGTTCAGGCGATTCGTCGAGGCCACCGGGCATCGTACGGACGCGGAATGGAGCGGTTCAAGCCAGGCCTGGACGGGAACACGCTGGGAAGACGTGCCCGGAGCCTGCTGGGCCGCGCCGCAGGGGCCAGGTTCCACTGCGCTTCCAGATCATCCGGTCGTGCACGTGACGTGGAACGATGCGATGACGTATGCAAAGTGGGCGGGGTTGCGTCTTCCGACCGAGGCTGAGTGGGAAAAATCCGCCCGCGGAACAGATGGGCGAGACTACCCCTGGGGACACGAATGGTTGGACGGAATGTGTCGTTCCAGCGTTGGGGGCGTCTTTGGGTCCTCTGGCGGAACCGCGCCGGTCGGCACCTTCCCCTCCGGCGGCTCGCCATTCGGCTGCCTGGACGTGGCCGGCAACGTCTGGGAGTGGTGTTCGTCCCGTTTTCGCCCCTACCCGTACATGCAGAAAAACGGGATCGAGGACCCCGGAGGCAATGAAGCACGGGTGGTGCGAGGAGGCTCGTGGGACAGCAACCACACCGCAAGCTTCCGCTGTGCCCTGCGCACGAGCCTTCAACCTCACAACCACTTCGGGGACATCGGTTTTCGTTGTGCCCGAAAGCAGTGACGCCACCGCATGAGATCGACCGACGCCAGCCCCCTTCGACCACGAATCCGTCGTTGGAACTGCCACCCGAACTGTCAATGGCAGGAATCGAGTAGGCAGGGGGCTTGCGCCCCCAACCTCTCACACCACCGTACGTACGGTTCCGTATACGGCGGTTCACCGGGAACGCGCTAGACGCTGATACTCCTCCAGAAAGCTCAGGAGACCGA
>JAJXVI010000474.1 GCA_021782195.1 bacterium
CGCGCGCCCCCTCGAGCACCGCGGCCTCGAACCCCTCCACGTCGATCTTGATGAACACGCGACCGCCCTGCAACAACCGACGCGACGCCACGAGCTCGTCGAGGCTCACCAGCGGAACACGCACCAGCGTTCCGTCTTCCGGCTCGGTTTGCGTCACGATGTGGTGACCCATCGTGCTGTCGCGACGGATCAGCACTTCGCCGGCACGAGCACCGACCGCAGCCTCGACGACCTCCACCCGCTGCTCGTGGCCATTGATTGCAAGCCAGCGTCGCAACTGCGCAACGTTGTCGGACATCGGCTCCACGGCAAGCACGCTGGCCCCGCACTCCGCCGCGGTCAGGGCATAGATGCCCCAGTGGGCCCCGACGTCGAGGAACACGTCCCCCGGCGCCAGGTGCTCATCAAAGAATTTTCGTGTCGAAAATTCAAATCCGCCATAAAGCGTTTCATGTAAATAGAAATATGAAATTCCTGGATCCCGCAAATATTCCAGCGGAATCGGCATCATGCAGGACGGTTTGCCCGAAGCGTCCCGAAACACCGAATCCACGAGAACATCGCCATTAACTACACTCGTCGTCTCCGCGCGGAGCGGTATGCCGCGATCACACCCGGCTGCCACGAGAATATCGCCCGGAACTACACTCGTCGTCTCCGGCACGCCCCCCAGCCCTGCGCTGGCGCCACGGAAGGTGTCCCGTCCCTGACCGGCTTCATTCTTCTTCGTCAGCACGGCGGACAGACGCTGCTCGAATTCCTCACGCGTTTTCCGCGTCACCCCCAGCAACCGCTGCGAAAGCGCCCCGACATCGCAGCGTCGGATCCGCATCAGCGCCTGGTCCACGGAGTGCAGTGCAGGGTCCACGCCGGGAAAATCAGCCGATTCGGACGACAGTAGCAACGGGGGCACTCCCAGACCGGCGCACAGATCGGCGACCTGGGCGCACGTCGTGACGACGAGGTCAGCCCCCCCGTATACCTCCAGGTAGTCACGCGCCTCGTACGAATAGAAGGCCTCCACGCTCGCCCCAAGGGCCGGCGCCACCCGCTCCAGATCCTCCACGTGGTGGCACACCAGGGTGCAGGCGTAGCGAGCCGCCAGCGCGCGATACAGGGCCAGCACGTAAGCCGGCACTTCCCGCGACGGAAAAAACCTCGCTGCAAGCACAATCCTGCGCAATCCCAGGCGCACCTGGGCGCGTGACGAGGCAAACCTGCACAGACACGGCAGCGTGACCGCTGACAGTGGGAGCAACGCCCTCGCCGAGGCCACATCTCGCACGGTGATAAGAAGGGCACGCGCAAGCAGGAGACGGTCGTCAACCGACAGGTCCTCGAGGGTGCGTCCGTCCATCCCGAGCCCCAGGTAAAGCGTGGGGACTCCTCGCCGCAGAAGCTCGCGCACCAGAGGCGCCACCAGCGGACCGGACCACGCCGCCGATCCGACAAACACCGCGAGCTCGACGTCGGCGGCCGTCATCCCATTCACCCACGCATTCTCGCGCGGGCTCTTCCCGCGGACGGTCTCGTAGAGATTCATCTCTCGCAGGCCCTTCGCCGTCATGACGGAGAGCGACCCGTCGAGTTCGAGACGAAGCGACTGAGACGCCGGCGCACACGCATACAGCATCGTCGCGCCAGGGGCCACACAATGTTCCAGCAGCTTGCGCGCGCCGAGCAGCGCAAGGTCGTCCACAGGGTCGACCCCACGGGTCGCCGCGATGACAATCTGACCGCTCACGGCGCTGCCTCCCACTTCAACAGTACGCGAATCACGGCTCGCGCCTTCTCAAGCAACGCGTCGGTCAGCACGCGATAGGCGGTGACGGCCTCTGGGTCTACTTCGAACCACACCTCTGCCGGCCACGAGCGCCCGAAGACATCGAGGAAGAGTCCACGCAGCTCTGCCGACCAGTCGGCCTCCTTCGTCGACCAGGCGAGCGACCGCGCCCCCCGCATGGCCATCAGCAGTACGTCGGGATGGTCGGAGGAGACGGCGTGGTGCGAAGCAATCGTCACGGTGGCGTCAGCGAGCGACGCCGCTGCAAGGTCCGCGCCACTGACACGGACCTCGCGCTCATGTTGCGTCTCCACGCCGGGAAGCAGGCAGATCCGCATGTCACCCGTCCAGATTGCGTTTGCGCGAGCGGACGCATACAGCACCTGCTCCTCCCGAGTCGGAACCAGCCATACAGTGAGCCGGTCAAGCAGGGCACTGAGCGGTGCCGCATCAAACGGCATTTCTCTGCGAATGCCGAACAAACCCACACTGCGCACGCCCGACACGAGATTCACGAGTTCCGGCGTCACCAGTGTGCAAGGCAGGTACCCTCCGCACCCCACCAGGACCAGGTCGTACTTCCCAAAATCCAGACCGGCGGCATCGATCAGGCGGACCCGCACAAGCACGACACCCGGCGGCAGTATTTCTTGTACCAGCGCCCACCCGAGACGTTCGCCCAGGGGCGTGCCGTCATCAAACGTCAGGAGCAGCACCCGACGCTCCGGCGCTTCCGCTTTCGACGGCCGGGCGGGGGACAGCGATGTCTCGCCTGAGGAGTCGTTTGCAGCGTTCACCCAGGCGTCATTCGCCGGAATGGTCGAGTCCCCTTGACAGGGCGTCGAGCACGAGTGGCCGCCGCGCGCTGCTGGAGGCACAGGAGCCGGAGGGCAATTCGTTAAACAGGCCCGCATGAAAATTCCCAGCCGTTGCATCGCGCGATTCCCCATCCACCACGGGAGAGAACGCGCGTGACGTCACCTGTCGCCCAGCAACCCGCAACCGACCCGCACGCGGAATACACGCGGCGTCTTGAAACGCGTCAAGCCGAGGCCGCGCGAACCTGGAACGTCGTATGTCGCCTCGGAACCGCCCGCCTCCTCGTCGCGCTCATGTTCGTGTGCATGGCCTGGGCCGCCACGCAGCGCCACGCCTTCGGGGCGGGGTGGATCCTCCTGCCGATCGCCGCCTTCTTCGTGCTCGTATCGCGCCATCGCGCCGCGTACGAACTCTGGTCGCGTGCCCGCCGCGCGGTCGAATACTACGAAGACGGCCTGCGCCGCCTCGACGACAACTGGACCGGACACGGTGTGAGCGGCGACCGTTTCATCGACCCTTCCCATCCCTACACCTCCGACCTCGACATTTTCGGCCGCGGCTCCATTTTCGAGGTCCTCTGCCACTGCCGCACCGCGCTCGGCGAAGAGCGGCTCGCAACCTGGCTGCGCGGACGCGGATTCGTGCGCACCCCGTCGCAGTCCGCGGACGCACCCGCGCCGCAACCCGCAGCGTCCCCCGCGGACGCACCCGCGCCGCAACCCGCAGCGTCCCCCGCGGACGCGCTCACGGAAGCCCGCGCACGCCAACAGGCCGTCTCCTAGCTCCGCGCCGCCGTCGACCTGCGCGAAGACCTC
>JAJXVI010000475.1 GCA_021782195.1 bacterium
TCTCCCGCTCGCCCGCGTCCCTTGCTCGCCCGCTCGCCCGCGCCCCTCCCTCGCCCGCGTGACATCCTGCGTGACATGTTTGCCGGATATCGTGTGACATCCCGCGGGTGCTATTCTCGGTATGCGGACACCGATGTTCGCGTTGCCCGTCAATGTTGGGGCAGGGAGGAAGACACGCATGAGCCGGTCACAATTCGGAACTCGCTCGCCACTGCATGAGATCCGCTCGTCCTCGCAGGAGAGCCGCGTACCTGGCGCTCGTGCCCGTCAGAAGAACCCCTCACAGGCACGGACCGACTGGTCCGTACGTCTGGCCGCCGTGCGTTACCGCCTCGGATACACGCGCTGTGAGATGGCCGCTCGTCTGGGATGTACCGATCGCCAGCTCGAACTCCTGGAGCTTGGTGCCTGCGCCTGGTCGGCCATTCCGACTCGCCTGCGCAACACGCTCGAGATACTTCTGCGCGGGTGCCCCGCCGATGTCGGGAACGCTTCCGCAGGAAGGTGTACCCCCGTGGCCGCCGAATCGCACGCGTCCTCCAGTTACGTCGTCAATTCACCAGTGCGGTCGGAGGTGTCGCCTGCGTCCCCCGTTTCTGGGAAGCCAGCGGGTGCGCCCGATATCGTCGCACCCGTCTTGGCAAGAGCTTACGCGACGCTCGTTGCGTCCCTCGCGGACGAGCCCGCTTCCCTCGCGGACGAGCCCGCTTTCCTCGCGGACGAGCCCGCTTTCCTCGCGGACGAGCCCGCTTCCCTCGCGGACGAGCCTGGGTCGAGCACCTGGCGTACCGTCTGGGCTGAGACCTGCGCCGCTCGCGCCGCAAGCTTCGCCGACCCGACGCTGCTCGAGCTCGGCGAGCCGGCCTTGCGTCTGCTCGCGGCTCGTGCCCCGAACGGACTGTACGCGCACCAGCTCGTCGCACTCGCAAGCCACGTAACCGACGACGACGTCTGTGTGGCCACGCAGGCAGCATCCGGGCGAACCCTCGCGTTCCAGGCAGCCGCCATCGAACGCCTGGGACGCGTTCCCCGGACCCGCGTGCTCGTCGTGAGCCCTTCGCGCGCCGTCGCAGTGGCGCAGGAAGCGTGCTGGACCCAGGCAGTTGCCTGCGCCGGCCTGTCAACCCGCGTCGGTCGGGTTGATTACGAACTTCCCGATTCACTGCGCCCGCCTGTCCTGGCGGAGTGTGGTGTGGTCGTGGTCACGCCCGACGTCCTCGACCTGTGGCTGCTTGCGAGCGTGTCGTTCGCACCCGTGCAGGAATTCTTGCGCGACCTCGCGCTTGTCGTCGTCGACGATCTCGACGGGTGTACCCGTGAGTCGCCGAATGACCGGCCGTTCCTGTATCGCAGGTTGGAGCACGCGGCCCATCGCTGTGGCGGCGATTTTCGTTTCGCGGTTGCGTCCGCTCCGGTGGCGAACCTGCACGAGCACCTCGAGGACCTCTTTGGTCGACCGATGCACGTGGTGGAGCAGGATCTTGACACTTCGCCGCGTCACGAGGTCGAAGTCAGTTACCTTGCGCCCGCGCGGCCTTCCAACCTTTCCGACCCCGTGTCGAGCCTGCTCGCCACGCTTGTTCGCGACTGCCCGGAGCCGTTCATCTGCTACCTGGATGGACGCCGCACTGAAGGTGCATTTGCTCCCATGCCGGGTGGCGACGCACACACCGCCGTTTCATCAGACGTCGGCCACGAACCGAACGCCCTTGCCCTTCCGGGAGTGCTGCCGTTTCGCGCTGGATGCGAGGACCGCGACCGAGAGCGCATCGCGGCGCGTCTCGCCGACGGGAGCCTGCGCGGGGTGATCAGCACGAGCGAAGTCGAACTCGCCATCGACCTTCACGGACTCGGCACGGTCGTGCTGGCGGGAGTTCCTCGCACTGCTACCAGCCTGTTGCAACGCACGGGCCATCTGGGCCGCACCGGACCCGGACGCGTGCTCCTGCTTCGCGGAGACGACGCGCACGACCGGACCGTGTTTGCCGCTCCGCAGTGTCTTTTCTCGTTGCCGCTTCGGGATGCCGCGCCCTGCGAATAGTCTGCCCGTGTGGGGGACGCGCCCGTGTGGGGGACGCGCCCGCGTGGGGGACGCGCCCGCGTGGGGGACGCGCTCGCGTGGTGGGGGACGCGCCCGTGTGGGGGACGCGCCCGTGTGGGGGACGCGCCCGCGTGGGGGACGCGCCCGTGTGGGGGACGCGCTCGCGTGGGGCACGCGCTCGCGTGGTGGGGGACGCGCCCGTGTGGTGGGGGACGCGCGTGCGGACGCTGGCGAGGCGCCCCGTGGTGTGGTTTGAGCGTACTCAACCGCGCCAGGGAAGCCAGGAAAGTGCTCTCGCGCGTATAACTCTATTTCGGCGTGTAGCGCTATCGTGCTGCGCGGCCCGTTCCCAGTGTGCGTCCTCGTACCCGGGACCAAAACTCCGGCGGGTCGTCGCGGCCCGCGCCGAAGAGAGTCTCTGCATGCCGGACCCCAATACTTTCATTGGCCTGTTTGTCGAGCAACGCTACCTGCTGCGTCAGTTCATTGCGAGTGGTGGCTTCGGCCACGTATTTCGTGCCGAGGAACACGCATTGGGCCAGAACGTTGGGGAGTGCGCGGTGAAACTGCTTGACGCGCGCGATGCGGGCGTACGTGCGAGTCTACTGCGCGAAGTCGGCCTGCTGGCGAAGATTGCGTCTCCCAACATCGTGGCCTATCGCACGTGCGGCGAGATCACCGACGGGTCGGCCGCGGGCTACGTCTATCTTGCAATGGAACTGGCTTCCGGTTCCCTGCACGACTACGCGGCCCACATGTCAACCGATGAGGTGCGCGCTGCAGCAATTGACATCTGTCGCGCGGTGGCCTACCTTCACGATCACAACCTTGTGCATCGCGATCTGAAGCCGGCCAACGTGCTGCGCTTTGAAGGCGCGTGGAAGCTCAGCGACTTTGGAATTGCACGGTCGTTTCAGGCGCCCGTGAGCCAGGCAAGCGGCGCGTGGGGAACCCCGGGCTACATGGCGCCGGAAGCGTTCGCCAGTTCCGTCGGCCCCCCCACCGATATGTGGGCCTTCGGAATCCTGCTCTACCGCTGTCTTGCCGGGCAGATGCCCTATGAGAACGCGGACAATCGCCCGTGGGGGGAAGTGGTTCGCGAGCAAGAACCCCAGATGGCGCTCACCCTGCCCGCACCGTTCGACCGCGTCATGAAAGGCTGCCTGCAGCGAGACCCGTCCCAGCGCTGGACTGCGCGGATGTGTATCGAGGCGCTCGAGGGGCGAGCCACGTTTCCGGCGACTCCTGACGCCACCACCTGCACTTTCCACGAGAATGGGGATCCGGTCGCGTCCGCGCCCGAGCACGCGGCGTCCGCGCCCGAGCACGCGGCGTCCGCGCCCGAGCACGCGGCGTCCGCGCCCGAGCACGCG
>JAJXVI010000476.1 GCA_021782195.1 bacterium
ACGAAGGGCGCAGAGCGATGTCAAAGTTGACGAGTGCACGTGCAATGCCGTGGCGAATCGCGCCGGCCTGTCCGGCAATCCCGCCGCCAAAGGCATTGACCTTGACGTCGAAACGTCCGGTGCTGCCGGTCACTTCAAACGGCTGCCGAACAATCATTTCCATGATCTTGCGACCAAGATACTGCTCGATCGGACGACCGTTGATCTCCACGTCACCTTTCCCGGCCACAAGGCGAACACGCGCCACTGCCGTCTTGCGACGCCCGGTGGCAAAGAACATGGGAGCGGTGCTTTTGGTTTTGGCCACTTGCTTGACTCCTCGAATTTCTCTCAGGCCTGCCTGGCCGCTGGGGGGAAGCTGGGTGGACTTGGCTTCTGCGCGGCGTGGGGATGAATGGCCCCGGCATAGACCTTCAACTTGGCCATGCGGTCTGAACGCAGCTTGTTGTTGGGCAGCATTCCCTTGACCGCGTTCTCGATGACCCGCTCCGGATGACGCTTCAAGACGTCTCTGGCTGCCACCAGGCGCAGCGCCCCTGGAAAGCCAGAATGGCGCCAGTAGTACTTGTCCGTCAACTTCTTGCCGGTCAGCACGACCTTTTCTGCGTTCACGACGATGACGTGGTCACCCACATCGATGTGGGGTGCGTACGTCGGTTTGTGCTTGCCAGTCAGGACGCGAGCAATCTCACTGGCCAGACGGCCCAGGGTCTGGCCGGTCGCATCGACCTCGAACCAGGCCTTCTGCACCTCCTCGGCCTTGACATTGAAGGTTCGCAATGGTAGTTCCTCCTCTGTGATTCCCGGGACGTCTGCCCGGTGTGGCCCTCGCCAGTGCTCGACTCCTCGCCGTCGGCCCGGCCTTGCCCTGATGAGCTGGCAGGGAGGCCGACGCTTTCGCCGCATTCAGGCGGCCGTGGGGACGGCCCTCATGGCGCAGAAACCGCAACAAAGATGATCAGCGCGGTCTATTTTATGCCAGGAACGAGCGGAATGTCAAGAACAATGGAGCGCGGATTTTTTGTGCTCGTGTGTGCCGAGTACTTCAACGATCTTCCCGACCGTCCTCCTCCTCGCCCGTGTCAGGTTCCGGGTCGATCGCAAACACGTCCCACTGAGAGAGCTCAGGGCTGTCGGCAAACTCGTCGATGTTTGCAATTTCAGAGCGCGTCAGGAGCTGGTAGCCCGCGTCCTTCATCTCCTTCACGAACTCCTCGGCCGTCTGCTCGAAGGGACACGACAGAATGCCACAATACTCGTCGTTCTCGTACACGGCAAAAGTGTCGTCCTCCGGACGAATTTCGTATGGCATGGCAGGCGCCTCCTTCAGTTATCAGCTCTTGTAATCAAGCGGACGCGTTACTCGCAACTGCGGCAGCACGAGACGGCGTTCCGCACCAAGAGCGCCGTTCGACGGAAGCCACTGCCAGTCCTGGCCACGCCACATTTGAGCCGGTCCGGTTGGGGGTGAAGCGCACTGGGAGTGCGGTCAGGGCCGGCAGCGTCCCGCACCCCGTCCACACTTCCACCGAACGTCCGCTCCCCGCGCCGGGGACGCTTCCGGGCGATCCACGCGGAACGCGCGCCGGGGACGCTTCCACGCCCGATCGTCCGCCACCAGAAACGATCACGCCTCGCTCGCCGCGGATGCGTCCTCGAAGAAGTGGGCGTGCAGCGCCCGGACTGCCTGCTCACAGTCCGCGTCGCGTACCACAAAGGTCACGTTGATCTCCGATGCGCCCTGGGAAATCATTTCGATGTTCACCCCGGCGTCACCGCACGTCGAGAAGATTCGCCCGGCCAGGCCAGCGGTGGTCTTCATCCCCTCGCCCACCAGACAGACGACCGCACGTTCCGGCTGAACCGTCACGCATGCGGCGTCCGCAAGCTCGGCAGCTGCAGCCCCCAGCACCTCCTCGTCCGCGACCACCGTAAACGACAGTTGCACCTCCGAGGTTGCAATGACGTCGATGCCGACCCCGTGCCGCGCGAAGACGCCGAACACCCGCGCAACAAACCCGATGGCGTCAAGCATCCCGGTGGAGGTGACGCTGACACAGCGAACCCGCCGGTTGACGGCAATTCCAACCGGACCCCGTCCCCTCCGAAACTTCCCATCGACCTGTTCGAGGATGAGCGTCCCCTCGTCGGTCGGCACAAAGGTGTTCTTGACCCTCACGGGAATATGGGCCGCCACCGCGGGCTCGATCGTCTTGGGATGCAACACCCTGGCGCCGAAGAACGCCAGTTCCGCGGCTTCAGCGAATGAAAGGCGCGGAAGGACGCGTGCACCGGGAACGAGGCGTGGATCACAGGTCATGATTCCCGATACGTCCGTCCATATCTGGATCTCCTCCGCACCGAGGGCGGCCGCAAAGAGGGAGGCGGACAGGTCGCTCCCGCCACGTCCCAGCGTCGTAACCCGCCCTCGGCCATCGCGCCCGATAAAGCCCGTCACGACGGGAACGCATCCGGCGGGCAGGGCTTCCCAGGCCGCACGGGTGGCCGCAGCGGCCTCGGGCGTCGGACGCGCGTTGCCGAAGTTCGAGTCGGTGCACATACCAAAGTCCCAGGCTGCAACCGGGATCGCGGTTCCCCCCCGATCGGTAATGACCCGCGCCACGATACGTGCCGACATCATCTCACCGTAGGAGGCGATGCGGTCCAAGGTGCGGTCGGTGAGTTCTCCCAGCAGGGAAACGCCGCGGTAGAGGTCGAGAAGCGCCGCGAACTCGTCGTCGAAAAAGTCGCAGGGAAGACCCAGGTCGACTAGCAGCGCGTGTTCACGCTCCACCACTGGCCTGCGAGCTTCCAGCGCGTCACCTCCCTGTGCGGCGAGTCGGGCTCCGGCAAGCAACATGTCGGTCACTCTTGACGCCGCCGAGACGACCACCACGGGGCGCTCGTGAGCCATGACGATGCTCGCCACCCCTGCGATCGTGGGTGCACTGCCGACTGACGTCCCACCGAACTTCATGACTATCATGGGTGGCGCGCTTCGTTGTTCTGACGGGGTTTCCTGTGTTTTTCCGCTCGGAGGGGCAGATTCATGCGGCCAGCGGAAGGGGACCGCGAGCAGATTCCCGAATTCGGCCCCCCAGCAGCGTCGAGCCACGGCACGTCGTGCCTGCGAACAGCATACCGGGCGACCATCACGCCTCTGTGACCGGGGTGGGAACGACATGGAAAAGTTCGTTATCCCGACCGTCCTCAGGCAGCGCCACCCGTAGCACCGCCATACGCAGCCCGCCCCGCACGACACGCTGCAACTGTACTCACCCGGAGGAAGTCCCGTGCCAAAGTCCCTGATCATCGCCGAGAAACCCAGCGTCGCACGTGATATTGCGAAGTCGCTCGGAGGTTTCCAGGAATTCGAGAACTTCCTCGAGAGCGA
>JAJXVI010000477.1 GCA_021782195.1 bacterium
GTGGCTGAAAGACGAGGAGGGCGCTGACATACGCGGTGAGGGAAAGTTCGAGGCGCTGCACGAAGGCCTCGAGGAGGTGTCACCGGGTGTCACACTGGTCAGTTTCCGCGTGCGTCCGTATCGCGTTGATCCGTTGCTGGAGCGAGTGTTGTCCCCCGCACTCCTCGATCGCAGCGAGCGCGTGTGCGTTGGCTCCCTCGATCCGATCGATACTGACACCGGAGCCGTTGACCCTCGCGTGAGACTGGTTCCTCTTCCGTCGGACCCGCTGAAACCCGGGGGAACGTGGGAGCATATTGACGACTCCCAGCACCCCTTTGTTCAGTACGTCTACGTTCTGGAGTCGCTGACTCCAAACCTGCGCGGACGAGGCTTCGTTGCCGATATTCGAGGGTCTGGTGGCGGGCAGGAGGATGGGTCGGCCACCACGGCCGAAGTTGAAGCCAGGCTTGGCCTGGCAAGCGGTTGTCTTCTTCATCATACGACGGTGGTGTTCAAGAGTTGGACTGACGGCCGCTTTCTCTCGCTGAGGTTGACCGCGGATCTCGTATAGCAGTTTGCTCCAGGGCTTCTGCCTGTGTGGATTTTCCATCTCTGCCGAGAGGGTTTGCGCGAGGAGGCGGAGGAAGCTTCGAGGCCCGAGTTGAAGGGGCGCCCGTGGGAACTATCTCCGCAGGAGGACACAGGTCATGCCCAGGTATATCGTGATGATTGATAGCTTTGACAGAAACTATGAGGAGAGCGGCGTGATGCAACCGTGGGTAACCGCGCCGGCTTTTGACTCCATCGACGAGGCACGCGTGTATGCTGAGGGGCATCGGCAGGGCCGGCGCGCGGAAATCCACGAGAGTGAATCAGGCGAAATGAAGGACGCACGCGTGGTCGAGCGTTTCACGCGCGCGTAACCGAACGCATCGCTGCATCCCTGGTTGGGGGACTCGATCTGGGAAGCGTGTATTTTCGGCGGAATTCCCGGTCGGTTGCAAGATGAATGTGCACATTACCCCTGCAATGGCTTTACTTGCAGAGAGCGTTCCAACACCCCGACTGGTGCCGTGCTCTCCTCATCCGGGCTCGGAAGATATGAAACCTCGCCGAGCCCGCGAGGAACCTTTACCGGGGGGATTCGAGCATTGGCGCGTCTACGCCGCGGTCTCTGGCGACCTCGATGGCCTTGTCGTAGCCCGCGTCGACGTGACGCAGAACGCCCATTCCCGGGTCAGTGGTGAGCACGCAACGCAACCGCTCTTCCGAGTCGGCTGATCCATCGGCGACCACCACCATCCCAGCGTGGAGGGAGTAGCCGATCCCTACGCCGCCGCCGTGATGAAAGGATACCCAGTGGGCGCCGGCCGCCGTGTTTACCAGTGCATTGAGGATCGGCCAGTCGGCAATCGCGTCGCTCCCGTCTTTCATCCCTTCCGTCTCACGGTTGGGTGAGGCAACCGAGCCCGCGTCGAGATGATCGCGTCCGATGACGATCGGTGCCTTCACGACGCCGTCGCGAACCATGCGGTTGAACTCGAGGCCGGCTCTTGCGCGCTCCCCGTAGCCAAGCCAGCAGATGCGCGCGGGCAGCCCCTGGAAGGCAACCTCGGCCTGTGCCTTTCGGATCCACCGTGCCAGTGCCTCGTCGTGCGGAAACAGCCGCAGAATTGCTTCATCAGTCGCGTGGATGTCGGCCGCATCGCCGCTCAGAGCCACCCACCGGAACGGTCCCTTGCCTTCACAGAAGAGCGGGCGGATGAATGCGGGTACAAAACCGGGAAACGCGAACGCATCCTCCAATCCGTGTACCCTGGCCTGCTGGCGGATGTTGTTTCCGTAGTCAAAGACGACGCTGCCGGTCTTCATGAAGCCGATCATCGCTTCGACGTGCCGTGCCATGCTCTCCATCGAACGTTGAATGTAGACTTGCGGATCACTCGCCCGCAGTTCCAGCGCTTCTTCAAGTGACATTCCACCGGGCACGTAGCCGTTCAGGGCGTCGTGCGCCGATGTCTGGTCGGTGACGACATCCACCGTGACGCCTCGTGCCAGGAGTTGTGGAAGAACGTCCGATGCGTTTGCGATGAGCCCTACTGAGAGGGGGCGCCGTTCGCGTCGGGCGGCCTCGACCATCTGCAGGGCCTCGTCAAGATTTTCGGTGGCCTGCATCAGGTAGCGTGTCTCGAGGCGGCGTTGCGCGCGCGCCGGGTCGACCTCGAGACACAGGCACACCCCATCGTTCATGGTTACGGCAAGGGGTTGTGCGCCGCCCATTCCCCCGAGACCCGCAGTCAGAACCAGCCTCCCTCCGAGCGTACCGCCAAAGTGCTTGCGTGCCACACAAGCAAAAGTCTCGTAGGTGCCCTGGAGGATTCCCTGCGTACCGATGTAGATCCACGATCCAGCGGTCATCTGGCCATACATGGTGAGACCTTTTTGTTCGAGATCCCGAAAATTTTCCCAGGTGGCCCAGGCGGGCACCAGGTTGGAGTTGGCAATCAGTACACGCGGAGCGCGTTCGTGGGTTTTCAATACACCAACGGGCTTGCCGGAGGCGACCAGCAGCGTTTCATCATTGCGCAGTCGCTGAAGCGTTTGCACGATGACGTCATAGCACTGCCAGTTACGCGCGGCGCGGCCTGTGCCACCATATACCACGAGATCCTGCGGGCGCTCGGCGACCGCGGGGTCAAGGTTGTTCATCAGCATGCGCATGGCAGCTTCCTGGGGCCACGCCGCGCACTGCAGCGTGGTTCCACGAGGTGCGTGAATTTCTGCGTTGGGGGAGTGCAGGGTCATCACATCAGGATTCCTCCTCATCGTCAAACTCTTCTTCCCGCGCGCGGACCCGGGGCCCGCGCGCGGGGCGGAAACGTCCGCCTATCCACGCAATCGACTGCACGGCCTGACCGGCAAGTCGGAAAAAGCTGTTCAGTTGCCGCCTGAGTGCGGCGATGCGGGCATTGATGGGAATGCGATACAACCCGTACAACCAGGCCAGTGTAAGCCACACCAGAAGTCCTGGAAGGCTCATGAGGAAGCCGATGAACTTGATGACCAGCAGGAGTGGGGTCGCCAGCAGGCGGAGAACCAGCCAGAGGACGAGCGCGCCGGCCACGGCCCAAAGCGGATTTCCCCTGCGCCGCCGGCGGCCCTCGCGTCTGTGATTTGCGGGTCGCAGGGCACGCTTCACGCGCTCAGTCAGGTTCAGGTAGCCGATGCGGACTTTGCGGGGCGCGTCCTCGTCGTCGTCGTCGCGCCAGCGTCGGACTTCGGCGTTTCGGGCGCGGGGCGCGTCCTCGTCGTTGTCGTCGCGCCAGCGTCGGACTTCGGCGTTTCGGGCGCGGGGCGTGTCCTCGTCGTCGTCGTCGCGCCAGCGTCGGACTTCGGCGTTTCGGGCGCGGGG
>JAJXVI010000005.1 GCA_021782195.1 bacterium
TGTCGTCGTTGACCTCGGGATTGTGAGGCGGGAAGGATTACGTCTCACGCGCGAAGGGTACGAGGAATCCACGCGTGATTGACAAAATGTCAGGTGGTTGGGGCCAGCCCCGTGCCAGGCCCGCCGGAAAAGGGGTAGACATGCCGACACTCACGACCACTGCTCTCTGGGAGCGTTTCAAGGGGTATCTGTTCGACGATCGCGCGCTTGGTTTTTCGCTGGATCCAAGCCGTATCAATTTCAGTGAAGAATGGCTTGCGGAGATGCAACCCGCCATTGAGCGTGCCCTGGTCGACATGCAGGCCCTGGAGGGGGGGGCAATCGCGAATCCGGACGAGCATCGAATGGTGGGGCATTACTGGTTGCGCGCGCCCGAACTGGCGCCCACCTCGGAATTGCGTGCGGAGATCGAGCAGACAGTTGAACGAATCGGGCAGTTTGCGGCTGACGTACACGAAGGCAGGGTGCGTCCTTCGCATGCAGACCGCTTCCGCAACGTTCTGGTTGTCGGAATCGGGGGATCGGCGCTCGGGCCCGAGTTCGTGTCCGCGGCCTTACGGTATCCTTCCGACCAGATGCGCGCGTATTTCTTCGACAATACCGACCCTGACGGCATGGCCCGGGTGCTGTTCGAGCTCGGTGCGGGCCTGAAGGAGACCTTGACAGTCGTCATCTCCAAGTCAGGCGGTACCAAGGAGACGCGCAATGGGCAGTTGCTCGCGAAGTGGGCCTACGAGCAGAGCGGCCTCGAGTTTGCGCCCCACTTCGTGGCGGTTACGGGTGCCGACAGCGAACTCGACCGAACTGCCATGGCCGAGAACTGGCTTGCCCGTTTTCCGATGTGGGACTGGGTGGGTGGTCGCACGTCCGAACTTTCGGCGGTCGGACTGGTCCCCGCAGCGTTGCAGGGTATCGACATTCGCGCGATGCTTGACGGTGCTCGCCAGATGGACGTTGCCACGCGCGTCATGCAGTGGCGCCGCAATCCTGCTGCCTGGATGGCGCTTTTGTGGTACCACGCCACCGAAGGCCGTGGACGCAAGGACATGGTTGTGCTTCCCTACAAGGACCGCCTCGAACTGTTCAGCCGCTATTTGCAGCAGCTCGTGATGGAGTCGCTGGGGAAGGCTTTTGATCTTGCCGGAAAGGAGGTCCACCAGGGGATTTCGGTGTACGGCAACAAGGGCTCCACCGACCAGCACGCGTACGTGCAGCAGCTGCGTGACGGAGTGTTGAACTTTTTTGTGACGTTCATTCGTATCTTGCGTGACGACACGGATCGCCCGGGGATGCCCGGGACGTCCTCGGCGGCGCACAGTCGCTTCGAGGTCGAGCCCGGTGTCGTGTGTGGCGACTATCTGGCCGGATTCCAGCTCGGTACGCGTGAGGCGCTCTACGAGAAAGGGCGGGAATCGATCACCCTGACCTTTGACGTGCTCGATGCCTCGACAGTGGGGAAACTTATCGCGCTCTATGACCGTACGGTAGGCCTCTACGGTTCGCTCGTCGGGATCAATGCCTACCATCAGCCCGGTGTGGAAGCAGGGAAGAAAGCCGCCGCGGAAGTGCTCTCGGTGCAGCAAGCGCTCCTGGCCGCCCTGAGTTCGGGTCAGGAGATGGACGCGCTTGAACTGGCCCGTGCCATCGACCGGGAGAGTCAGGTCGAGACGGTCTTCCACGTCTGTCGTCACCTCGCGGTGAACGGACGTCTGCAATCTTCCGCGGGGATGACGCCGGAATCTCGCTGGCGGATCTGCTAAGTGCGGTGCGTGCGCTGTCGGAGCGAGGGGGTGGCGGTCACAGCGTCCGTGTGTCCGCAGTGCGGCGTTTCGTTTGCTGTATTGCAGGCGGACGTCCTTGAGTCCGGTCACCTGCTGCGGGCCACCTATCGCGTGGAGCACGCGATAGGCCACGGCCCGTATGGCCTCACCTATCTTGCAGTGCACGCGTCCGGCGGACATTCCGTCGTCGTCAAGGAGTTCTTTCCTCGCGACCACGCCCTGCGCCGCTTCGAGTCCGCCGACGTGGTTCCGACGCCCGATCAGCGTGACGTGTTCGTGCGGGGGCGAGACCGCTTCTTGCGCCAGGGTCGACTGCTTGTGGGGCTCCGCAACCAGAACGTCGTCGCGGTGCAGGATGTGTTCGAGGAGCACGGAACGGCATATCTGGTCATGGAGCGGGTGGAAGGGACTTCCCTGCGTCACCTCCTCGATACTTGCGGCGAACACGGTCTGGAGGAGGCGCGTGTCGCCCACCTGACCCGGCAACTTGTGCACGCGCTTGACGCAATCCACGAGCGCGGTCTGCATCACCTTGACGTGTGCCCGGAAAACGTGATGGTGACAGACACTGACCGCGTTGTGCTCATTGATTTTGGCGAGGCCCGCCACGAGTTTTCGAGATTGAGCACGCAGGCTTGCACGAGCCGATATGCGCCCATGGAAATGTTGTTGGGAGAGTCGCCGGGGCCGGAAACTGATATTTTTGAACTGGGCATGGTGGTGTACGAGCTGCTGACCCGCACTCCGCCGCCTCGCGCACTGGAGCGACTGTTGCACGCAAGAGACTGGACGCCGTCCGGTGTGCCCTCTCCCTGGGACGTGCTTCTCGCGCAAGCGCTGGAGATGAATCGTCATGTGCGCCCTCAACGCGCATTCTGGTGGTGGGAGTCCCGCACGGACGTGACGGAGGCGCGGCCTGCGTCGCCTCTATCGGAGGACGTGACTGTGGTCGAGGTGCGTGCAGATGGGCGCGGCGAGTACCGCTCCCTGCCTCACGCGCTCGAGTATGCCGAGGACGGGGCGGTATTGCAACTGGGAGCAGGGCTCCACGCGATAAGCCAGCGCCTGGCCGTGAACCGTTCGGTGGTGATCAGTGGCGGCTCCGCTGAACGCTGTACGGTCGAATTTTTCTGCGACGGGCCCGGGCTTGTGCTTGACGGACCCGGTACGTGGGTCATTGCGGACGTAACCTTTCGACGCACCACGGCGGCGCTCGGTCACGCGGTCGAGGTGCGGGGGGGAACGGTGCGATTTGAGCGCTGTCGCTTCGAGGGGGCTTCGGGACGAAGAGACGGTGCGCTGTCGTGTGGTCTGCGCCTGCTGGGGCGCACGCGTGCCGTGCTTGACGGCTGCGAGGTCACGGGGAACGCCATCGGGGTCCTGGCGGGCGACTGCGCGCAGGTTTCGCTGGACGTGTGCAGATTCACCAACAACTCGGAAGCGGGCCTGCGCGTGGAAGGATACGTGCAGGGTGTGGTGCGTGGCAACACATTCGGCGGTACCGCTCGAGCAGGCATTCTGGTGGCTGACCAGGCGCGTCCGATCATCGAGGCCAATCACTGCGGCGGCCACGAGCTTGCTGGAATCCTGTATGTCGGTCACGCGGGGGGGCGTGCCTGGTACAACGACTGCGTCGACAATCGAGGGGACGGCATGCGCGTGGAGGACTGGGCTACGCCGCAGCTTGATGCCAATCGTGGTTCTCACAATGGGGGCAGTGGCATCGTCTGCGCCGGACGTGCGGGAGGACGCACCCGCGCGAACGAGTGCAGCGATAATGGAGACTGCGGGATTCGGGCAGTGGAGCGTGCGAGTCCTTTGCTCGAGGAGAATCTCTGCGAGCGAAACGCCCACCACGGCATCGGGTTTGAGGACCAGACCGATGGCGAGTGTCGGATGAACACGACCCTTTCCAATCGGATCGCCGGGCTGTTCATGAAAGGGGAAGCACGCGTGACGTATGCGGAGAACGTTTCGCGTGACAATGGAGAGAACGGCATCGGTGTGGAGGGGGCGGCGCACGGCGTGATACGCGGCAATCGCGTCACGGAGAACAACGGCAACGGGATTGCGGTCAGCGACGAGGCCAGCCCCCTGATCGAGGGCAACGAGGTTGCGCGCAACGCGATGGCCGGCGTGCTCGTGCACGGCAAGGGAAGGCCCCGTCTCGTGCGCAACCGGCTCACGCGCAACCTGTATGGGGTGTATGTGGGCCAGGAAGCTTCCCCACGCGCCGAGGGGAATACCTGCAACGACAACCGCGCGTCCGGCATTGCGTTGTTTGGCCGCTCGGGGGGCTACTTCTGGGAAAATGAGATGGTCGGAAACGTGCACGGGATCTACGTTGACGATCACGCGACGCCGACTGTTGAGGGAAATCGACTGACAGGGAACAGTGACTCGGGCGGTGCGTGGTTCGGTTCGAGCGGGGGTGAGGCGAACCACAACGAGGTGAAGGCCAACGAAGGGTACGGTCTGTGTGTCTGCGATGGCGCGACCCCGCGCCTCATCGGGAATCGATCGACCCACAACCGAAACTGTGGTCTGCACTACGAAGGTGAGGCCGGGGGACTCGCACGGAGAAATGAACTGGTGGGAAACGCGCGGCACGGTATCCAGGTTGTGGCCAAGGCGCAGCCCGCACTGGAAGAGAACAAGTGCACGGACAACCGCGGTGCCGGCATGTCGTGGGGTGGGAGCGCGCGGGGCTACGTGCACGGCAACCTGTGCGCGCGTAACGAGGATAGCGGGGTGCGGGTGAGCGACGAGGCGCGTCCAACCTTGCAGGAAAACCGCCTCGTCGAAAACGGGGGATGCGGACTTGCTTACTTGAGCCAGGCCGGAGGAACGGCCCGTGCGAACGTGATGACCACCAATGAAGGTCACGGGATCGGTGTGCGTGACCGCGCCCATCCGCGGTTGCACGACAACGTGTGCGAGGCCAACCGCGGCAGTGGTCTGGCCTGGCAGGGGCGGTCCACGGGGCATGCGCGTGGAAACCGTTGCCGCTTCAATGACGTGTTCGGCATCTCGGTGACGGAAGACGCCACTCCCCACCTCGTGGAGAATCCATGCTCCTTCAACCTGGAAGGAGACCAGTTGTCCGGGACCGCCGAGGAGGTCGCAGCTGCATCAGGGGGAGGGTGGGAGGCGGTTGAAGTCCCCGCGGAGACCCACTGGCGCCTTCCCGATGAGGATGACTGGGGACTCGACGAGAGCATGCTTGCGCCTGAGACTGGCAGGGTTCGGGACCGCCAGCCATCGGCCGGCGCCGGTTCAACCGTGGTGCCTGCGAGCGGAAAGGAGCAGGGCCTGTCCGAAGGAGACGCTTCTCCCGCTTCTCCCGCTTCGGATGCTGACGGTTCAGAGGAAGCACGGATCAGGGAACGCGGGTAGATGTGCGACCGAGTTGCTCGCGTCGAGCGTTCCCGCAGGCTGTCGTTTGCCTTTGCGCGCGCCTGCTTTTGTCTCAAACCGCCTCGCACGACCCCCCGGCCTTCCATCAGCCTCGTTATCACCCCATCCCTGCTCGGGAATCCCATTGCGCCGTGCGTTTCCAGCGCCGGCCTACATCGAGATTGCGCCCCTGCGGAATGAACTCTCGCGGATGTGCACGTTCACGAGAACCGGAATCTTCTGTGAAGCCAGCCTCCGAGCCTCGGTCAGTGTCGAGGAGATGTCCCCGGGGCGCTCAATCAGCAGGCCTCTTCCGCCGTACCCTTCCGCGACGAGGTGGTACGCGGTGCGACGGAGCGTCGTGCCCACGGCATCGTGCAGCACGGCGACCTGCTCCCGAGCGATCTGGGCCCACGATGCGTTCAATCCCACGACGGCGATGACCGACACCCCGTGCCGAACAAAGGTGTCGAACTCGGCCAGTGACCAGGCGGCTGCTCCGTCGCCGTAGAGCAGCCAGACTTCGGCTGACGGGCGACACAACCCGGCCGCAAGTGCAAATCCCCCTCCGACCCCGAGGGTGCCAAACACCCCGGGATCCAGCCACGACAGCGGTCGGCGGGGGCGTAGAACGTACGAAGCGATGGCGGCAAAGTCTCCACCATCCACCACGACGACGCTGTCCGGACTCATCTGGGAATCGATGTGGCGACACAACAGGAGAGGATTCACCCCGTCCCCGCCGTCTGCGCCATCGGCCGACAGTTCAGCGTTCTCGCAGCTTTGTGCTGCGATCTCGTTTTCGCGGGCCTGTTCGGCGGTCCTCAGACGTTCCAGCCACGAATGATACGGCCGGAGGCTCTCGGATGCCTTTCGGCTGGACGGCTCCTGGCGGGTCACCCAGGCGCCGAGGTCTTGCAGAAAGCGACCCGGGTCGGCCTGAACGGCGAGGGCGGGTTTACGGTTTCGGACGAGAGCGTCGGCCTTCTTTCCGACCGTGACGACCCTCGCGCGAGGTGAGATGTGGCGGCCGTATCCGATGCGAAAGTCGAACGGCATGCCAGCGAGAATCACGAGGTCGGCATCTCGAAGCGCTTCGCGTCTCTGATGGCGGAAGTTCAGCGTCTTCGGAGGTATCACGAGTGGTTCCGTGAACTCGAGTGGAGAATCGGCGATCGTGCCACCGGATGTCGGAGATGAGGGTGGGGCCATCAATCCTCGCGCCATTCCAGCCAGAAACACCGGAACGCCGAGGGTTTCCAGCGCCGTGCGCACCTGTGCGACCTCTCGAGCCAGTGCGACGGTTTCGCTACCGGCGACAATCACAGGGCGTTGAGCGTGCCGCAGCCAGGATGCCGTGCGCCGGACGTCCGCCGCGTGCGGCTCGAGGACGGGGACCGCGCGCACGGCGCGCGCCGGTGCTGCCCCCGCGAATATGCGGCGGACGTGGCGACTGAAGTACAGGCGGAGCAGCGGATTGCCAGCTTCCTTGCGGTACCACGATGCGACCACTTCCTCCGGGTACAGCAGGTCGACGGGACACTCCACGAACGTGGGCCCGGGCACGCCGCTTCTGCTTCGGAAGAGGGCTTCTTCAACCGCACTTCCGAGCGCTCGCAAGGTTCGGGTGCTGACGGCGCTCTTCACCAGCGGGCGCATCAGGGCGATCTGGTCGATATCCTGGAGAGCCCCTTTTCCCGCGAGCATCGTTGCGGTGGCTCCCCCCAGGAGAAGCACAGGGGAGTGTGCCATCGTGGCGTTCTGGATCGCGGTGGTCGTGTTGGTGACGCCCGGACCAGCCGTCACTGCGGCGACACCGACTCCCCCCGTGAGGCGTGCAACCGCGTCGGCGGCAAAAACCGCAGTGGCCTCGTCACGCACGTCCACGACACGAATGCCCGCTTGCTTACATGCGACGAGGATTGGCGAGATGTGCCCTCCGCAGAGGGTAAACAGAAACCGAACCTCGTGTTGCGCCAGGGTTCGTGCGATGATCGTAGCGCCATCCATACCGGCATCGATTCAAACAGGAAGGAGCATCTCCCTCCTGTGCGCGTCAGAGACGGGTTGTGCGACGGGGAATGCGTGTACGCCACTGCCCCAGAAGCTCTGTCAGAAGCGACTCGAGTTCCTGGCGTTCCCCGTCTGACAGGGTATCGAACCGAAGTCCGAGCTTCCACGGCATTGGAGATGGGCCCGGGCGGCGTACGATGATGGCGGGAAGGCACAGGGAGGGCTTCACGATCTGTAGCTGGACGGAGGAGTTGAGCGGGGCATAGGTTGCACCTTCAAAGAGCGCTCCGCCTGCGCTCAGATCGAGGATCCTCCCGGGACGAAACGGTTTGCTTTCGTCGCCCGCCAGTTGTGCCATGCGCAGTCCGGCCTCGAGGTCGGTGGCGACGCGGATCTGCTTGCGGTCGTCGGCGAGCCGGGCCGCATTGTGCAGTCGGCGTAAAATCATGAGGACCCACGAAGCGGCGAGGGTGTGCGGTTCGTCATCGAAGAGAATTCCGGCGTGGAACGCATCTCCAACGCGGTGGACCCACGTGACCCTTCCCCGCACCGTACTGATGGCGCAGTTTGTACGCAGCCTCCCGACATACCGGATGCTTACCGTGGTATTGACAGTCACGGCGACCGGTACTTCCAGGCGCACTCCTCCGTCGCTCACATCGATGATGTCAACGCAGACGCGTGCCGATCCGATTACGCATTCTGCGGGGAGACTGCATTGGAGGCGAACGGACTGTCTCCTCTGCACCTCGACGCTGGTCGACGGCACGTGCGGAGCGTATCCAAAGAGTCTTCCCACAAGTTGGAGAAGCATCAGTCTAGACAACCTCGGTCCCCGATGTGTGTCGGTCGCTCAGGTGTTTCTCTTTTGCCCGAACGGCGGCTTTGCGAACGTGGCTTTCCTTCCTTTCATCGGCCCGGGTGAGCTTTTGTTCACTGTGAGCTATGCCCGGGGGCCGGTTGACTTGTTTCGGGGAGCGACTTAGAATAGATGAACATGGCCTTCTCCCAGTGCCCTTGCGCTGACAGGCCCAATCCACAAAGGAGCTTCAACGTTGTCTGAACAACGTGGTGACATCAACCGACACGCGCCTGTGCGCGGGATTATTCGCTGGATTCTGGAGCAGAGCAAGGAGCCGGTCTCGTGCGCCGAACTGACCACGCGTGTGTTCGAGCTCTGGCAGCGAAGCTTTCCAGACAATCCATACTTTGAGCAGTGCCTTATCTACAAGTTGACTGCCAGTTTTGACGACGTGAAGGTGGAATCCGACGATCCCGAGGATGCACTGATGCAGCCTGAAGGTGAGGGAGATCCCGTCTGGATTCATCCGAGCCTGGGTCCAGACGACCTGAATCGTGGCCTGAACCAGATCATGGATCTGAGGTTCTCATTGAAGCGATAGGCGCTATCTCCTGTCTGTCTTCACACGATGCGGTCTCGCGTGAGACCGTGTGAGGAGTGCGTTTTCCATCTGACTTGAGGCTGTTTATTGCCATCAATCTTCCGCGCGGAGTTCGCGCTTCGCTCTACCGTTCCGGTGAGTTGCTGGCGCTGACCGGTGCCGACGTGAAGTGGGTGGAGATGGAGAATCTCCACCTCACCCTGCGTTTTATCGGCGGCGTTGACCCTTCTCTTCTGCCGGCCCTGCGGGACGCACTGGCGGAAGTCGGAACTGTGCATCGCCGATTCGCAATGAGGTTGAGTTCCCCTGGCACATTCCCTGCGCGCGGCGTTCCACGGGTGATCTGGGCGGGATGCACGGGTGACCTGGCGGTGCTGTGTGCCCTGCAGCGTGATGTCGAGGCCAGGGTGGTGGCAACGGGTCTTCCTCCAGAAACCCGGCCTTTCTCGCCCCACGTCACGCTCGGGCGTGTTCGTTCCGATTGCAATGTACGTGCGCTCAAGGACCGCCTGAGCGCGATGCGCGAGACTGATTTCGGGTCGATGGAGATCGGCGCGGTCAGTTTGATGGAGAGTCGTCTGTCATCCCAGGGTCCTGTGTACCAATCGCTCTTTGAGGCGCCGCTGACCTTTCAGCCGGTTTCCTGAAGATCTGTTTGAATGCCATGCGTGCCATTGCTGCCACGCGTGTGTGGTTGGCTTGTAAATTTCGTCGTCTCCGGCTGTCTGGCGAAACCATCAGTATCTGCTGGATGGGATACGGCTGTATCGTACTCGAAAGGGGTCCGCTTCATGGATAAGCAGAAGGCATTGGAACTGGCAATCAGCCAGATCGAGAAACAGTTCGGGGCTGGCGCCATCATGAAGCTCGGAGAGGCGCGTTCGCGGCTGAATGTGAGTATCATTCCGACCGGCGCTCTGACCCTTGATCTGGCCCTGGGGATTGGAGGCTTGCCTCGAGGAAGGGTTGTCGAGATCTACGGCCCTGAGTCGAGTGGCAAGACGACGCTGGCGTTGCAGGCCATTGCCGAGGTACAGGGTCTCGACGGCGTGGCTGCCTTTATCGACGTAGAGCACGCGCTTGACCCGGTGTATGCTCGTAGCCTCGGGGTCGACATCGACAATCTTTACGTGTCGCAGCCCGATACCGGAGAACAGGCGCTCGAGATTGTGGAGTCGCTCGTTCGCAGCAACGCAGTCGACATCATAGTCATCGACTCCGTGGCTGCACTGGTGCCGCGTGCGGAGATCGAGGGAGAGATGGGCGATGCCCACGTGGGGTTGCAGGCGCGCCTCATGTCGCAGGCACTGCGCAAGTTGACGGCGATTGTCAGCAAGGCACGCACCTGTATCGTGTTCATCAACCAGTTGCGCGAGAAGGTTGGCGTCATGTTCGGCAATCCTGAAACGACACCCGGCGGACGTGCCCTGAAGTTCTACGCTTCTGTGCGGATCGAGGTTCGCAAGGGCGAGACCATCAAGTCCGGTAACGACGTCATCGGGAACCGCGTCAAGGCGAAGGTTGTCAAGAACAAACTGGCTCCACCTTTCCGACAGGCGGAGTTCGACATCCTGTTCGGTCGCGGCGTGTCGAAACTGGGCGCCCTGCTTGATGTTGCGGTGGACAGCGGTATTGTGACAAAGAGCGGTACGTGGTTCACGTATGAGTCGAACAAACTCGGGCACGGGCGCGATAACGCGCGCACGTATCTTGAGGAGCACACGGATCTCGCACGTGAGATTGAGCGGCTGGTCCGCAAGGCCGTGGGCATTGGCGGTGACGTGCCTGAGGCCGCACTTGCGGCAACTGATGCCCCCGTGGCGTAGTCTTGACAACCAGGGACCGAACCGCGGGAAGCAGGAGGCATCCCTGGCCCTGCCTGACGACGAGGGAGTCCGCCGTCTCGTAACGGTCGCTCACGACGCCCTGGCTCGGCGTTCCCTGAGTCGACGTCAGCTTGAAACGCGCCTGCGTCGTGAGCCTGGGACCGACGAGGAGATTGCGCGCGCGCTGGACTGGCTCTCCGGCCGTGGTCTTCTCGACGACGCAGCCATGGCTCGTCAGGCTGCGCGCTCCGCGCTCTCACGACGCGGATGGGGGCGCCACAGGCTGCTGGGGTGGCTCGTTTCGCAGGGAATCGAGCGTGACGTGGCTGAAGCTGCCCTCGAAGACATGGACAGTTTCGACGAAGCCGCTCGTGCCGCGACCCTGGCCTCCGCGCAGGCCGCCCGCGGTCGCCGTCCTGACCAGATCTACAGGTTTCTGATGGGCCGTGGATTCTCGTCGTCGATTGTACGCGCCGCTGTTTTCGACGCTACGCGGGCCGATCTTGACGACGCCGATCCGGATCCACCGGGCCTTTCCCGAGAAGACGCCGAAGAGTCGGACGGTAACGACGAGCCTCTGGTATGACTCGACCGGGGCGGGTTCAGCCATGAGCGTGACGGAGCCGTTCTGTGCCTGGCCTGTGAAATTCAAACGCAAGAGGGCTCTAGCTCGAGCTTCGTGAAGATGTCAGTGTGAGCGTTGACCTCCATCTACACACAACGGCCTCTGACGGAACCTTCAAGCCGCGCCGTCTTGTCAAACGTGCTGTCAAGAAAGGCGTGCGCGTGATCGCCGTGACCGATCACGACACCACGAGTGGCATTCAGGAAGCCTGTGACGAGGCGCAACGGTGGAGCGTGGACGTCATTTGCGGTATCGAGATCAATACCGAGTATCGTGGCCGTGAGGTGCACGTCCTGGGCTACTTCATCGATCCCGAGAACAGTGACCTGCAGCGACGGCTCGAAACGGTTCGCATGCATCGCGTGCAGCGGATGTCGAAGATGGTGGAACGTCTGCGCGCCGCGGGGGTCGAGATTGACGAGGAGGACGTGCGCCGACATGGGCGTGGCGAGTCGCTCGGCCGTCCTCACGTCGCGCAGGCACTGGTCGCGAAAAAGTACGCCTTCCACGTTGCAGACGCATTCGAACGATGGCTGCGGCCTGAGTGCCCTGGCTACGTTCCGCGAGAATCGCTCGATCCATTTGAGGCGATTTCACTGATCACGCAGGCGGGAGGGGTGCCCGTGCTTGCGCATCCTCTCCATCTGGGCTCGGACGGAGTGATTGAAGATCTGATCGCGGGCGGACTGCGCGGTCTCGAGGTGTACTATCCGACCCATTCCCCAACCCACATCGCGTATTTCAGCGACCTGGCCGACGCCCACGGGCTTGGAAAGACCGGTGGGTCCGATTTTCACGGTCCCCAGATCAAGAGAGTCGATGTGGGGGACGTAGACTTCTCGCTGGCCGGGCTTCGAGCTTTTTGTGAGACTGTGGGAAGGGATGTGCCGCGTCTTGCCCGCGGCGGTCGCTTATGATCGACTGGGCGGAAACCTCCTGCGGGGACGTTGACGCGTTCATTCGGCTCTCGCGTGACTCCCACGAAGAGACCGCGCTCGGAGGGGCTGGCCGCGTGCGGACGGGGACGTGCGACGTGCTCGATCTGCGTCCAATCGCGTATCTGTTGCGCGAGGGCGGGGCACGCTTGCAGACCGTGTCCGCGATTCGTCACGGGGAAGAACTCGAACTGACCTACTCCTTTGGCCTTGTGGGCGGGAACACGCTGATGCTGCGCACCCTCACACAGGGGCACGTGGTCCCTTCGCTGTCGGCGGATTTTGTTGCGGCAGATTTTCTTGAGCGCGAGGTGAATGCCTTGTTTGACGTTACCTTTGTCGGTCACGAGCAGTTGCTGTGTGTCCCGCCGGCCCGAAGGATGCGCCTGCCATCGGACTGACCCGACGCAGGCTTCGTTCTTGACGCACCCGGGACGGGTAGCGCGAAGCTCGGGGAGTGATTCACGGGAATGCTGGTTTCCTCCACGAACGTATCCTCCTGACAGGACGGATCGAGCTGTTTTTCCCGCTGGTTCCGTGAAGGTGCGTTTACCGGGAAAGGAGAGGGAGAAGACTCCGTGCAGATGGCGCGTTTTATGTGTCGGTCGCAGGTTGGTCGGACCCTGGCAGTCGGCTTTTTCGGGCTCGTTCTGCTGCAGGCACCGTTCTTGTTTCTCGGGGTGGCCAGAGGAGCACCGGCGCATTCGGCGTCGAACCCGCGCCGGGCAGACGCTGGTGGGGAAGCCTATCAACTTTGCCACCAGGGTGGCATTCTTCAGAAACAGCAGCGGTTCCGGAAGGCCGTGGGGAAATACCAGCAGGCCGTGAAACTCTCCCCGACCATGAAGGACGCGTGGTACCGACTGGGGATCTGCCTCGAGCAGTTGCGTGAGTACCCGCAGGCCACAAAGGCACTGCTGCGGGCGACTGCACTGGATGCGAGATACTATGATGCCTGGATCGAACTTGGTAGCGTGGAACTTGCGCAGGGCCACTACGACGTCGCGCGCACCTATGTGCGGCGCATCTTCGACTTCGACAAGCGATCCTTCTACGCGTACTACGGACTGGGTGTGATTGACTACCAGCAGGGGCGTCTGAGTGAGGCGACGGAGGATTTCAATCGCAGCCACATGCTCTTCAACGACTGGTCCCATTCACTCTTCAACCTGGCGGTGTGCGAATACAACAAGGGAGCGACGGTCGTTGCTCTTGAGCGCATCCGCAAGGCTGTTCAGATGGAACCGGACAACCCGCTGTTTCTTTTTCTGCAGGGCTGGTATTTTCTGATGGCCGGCCAGCGTGACGTGGGCTTGCTGGCCTTTCGGCGCCTCATTGAGGCCGACAAGAAGGCGTCCACCTATACTGACACCGCGCACGCCATGATGGCGATGCGGAAGGGCAGATACAAGGAGGCCACCACCTGGATCGACAGCGCGTTGAAGGAGGACCCCGATGAGAGCAACGTCAAGGCGATTGTGTTGAAAGCCATGCTGGTCTCGCACGACGGCAGGAAGAAGCTTGCACAGGCCATCATTCGCGAGGCACTGGCGGTAGATCCGCTCGATCGGGACGCGCGAGACGTGGCGACACACCTTGGCGTTGCTCTCCCCCCCCACGGACCTGCCCGCCTCCTCTCACAGCGACCGAAAACGCTCCCGTGGGAGACGCCTGCGGCGAAGTCCCCGTCCGCGGCGAAGTCCCCGTCCGCGGCGAAGTCCCCGTCCGCGGCGAAGTCACGGCCTGCGGCGAAGTCCCCGTCTGCGGCGAAGTCCCCGTCTGCGGCGAAGTCACGGTCTGCGGCGAAGTCCCCGTCCGCGGCGAAGTCTCCGTCCGCGGCGAAGTCTCCGTCCGCGGCGAAGTCACGGCCTGCGGCGAAGTTCCCGGCGGTGAATCCGCCGCCACCTCCGGGCGTTCCGCGTTGATCGGAGCGCTCGCCCGTTGCACGCCTCAGGGAGCGCTGAAGTAGTCGCGATTCGTCTCCATCAGGGCTTCGAATACTTCGGAGCCCTCTCGTAGCGACGCTTCGCGCAGAGCCAGTACCGCCGTCAGCAGGTGGTCCAGGACGTCTGGCGTGTGCGCGTTGGCGTGCTGGACCTCATAGTACAGGCGCGCGTTTTCCATGGCGACTTCGCGCGTGGTGCGCACCTGTTTGGAGAAGGTGGTGCTGGCGACGCGGTCCAGGTCGTGCGCCGTGAGTCCGCTTTCCACGAGCGTGCTGGCGAAGGCGATGTTGATGGCGTGGCTCAAACCCAGCACGTATCCCATGTAGCGGTCATGGCGCCCAAGCGGTACGTCGACCAGCCGGAGCGCGGTATCCTCGAACAGCGATCGCGCCTCGGCGGCTGCGGTCGGGTTTCCGCAGTCGCACACGAGGAGCACTCGTCCGCTCAGGAGAACCGTGTCGGGGGCAAACATCGGGTGAAGCGATGCGACCCGTAGCCCCTGGCGCGCTCCTGCCTGGAGTGTTTCGATCAGCGGACTCTTCAGGCTGCAGATGTCGAACACGAGACCCGACGGGCGCATGGCGAGGACGCGTCCGAGAAGCGTGTTCGTCTCGCCGATTGGCGTGGCCAGTGCAATGACGTCCGCGCTCTGCACGGCTTCTTCGAGATCGGCGCGGTGCTCGAACCCTTCCACGTGGACGTTGTTCTGCTCGTGCACAGTGACACTGTGACCCTGCGCGGCAAAAAAGTTGCACAGCCAGGTTCCCATTCGGCCGGCTCCTCCGAGAACGAGCATCGACCGGGCGGCGCCTCGTCTCGAACGCTCGGTGAGGCCGTGCTGGCGCCCCACCGCGGCCTCGATCAGGATGCTCAGGAGGGCGCGTCCGATTTCGGGATCGATGCCGAGTCCGGCGCAGGTTGCGCGGGCGCGCTCGAGCACGTCGACCTCGGCGCGAAAATTGCGCACGGGAAGGCCGGCGCGCTTCTTGTAGTGGCCGATTTCTTCGGCGACTTCGAGGCGCCACGCGACCAGGGCGAGGATCTGCTGATCGATGCGAGCAATGTCCTTACGGAGGCGGTCGATGCGCTCCCTGTTTTCTACGGCGGGGGAAGCCGTGTGCTCGGGATCCGATTCACCGTGAGGCGTGTCGGAAGATTTTGCGGCTTCGATGGATCCGTCTGGACGGGAGGCTTCGGGTGCGGCGGGGGGAAGCGTGGAACGGTTGGGGGCGCCTTCATTTTTCACGGAGCGCCTCTTCGATTCGGAGGGAGAGTCGCCCTGCTGTATCTCGGCACGCGATGGTCGTGGCTTTGCTCAGATCGTTTCCAGGAGGACGCCAGCGTCAAGTGGAACATATGAGCCGTGACCGCGCCCGTATATTCCATTGTTGTGCCACTCTACAATGAGAAGGAAATTGTAGAGGAGCTTTTTCGTCGTCTGCACGCGCTTCTCGCTCGTCTTGATGGCCCTGGAGAAGTGATTCTGGTCAACGACGGGAGCCGCGACGACAGCGACAGTCTGCTGGTCGACCTTCATCGTCGTGATGAACGGTTCAAGGTCGTGAACCTGTCCCGCAACTTTGGCCATCAGATCGCCATTACGGCGGGGATGGACATGGCATGCGGTAAGGCGATCGTGATCATGGATGCCGATCTCCAGGACCCGCCGGAAGTCGTTCTCGAAATGGCGGCCCGGTGGCGTGAGGGTTTTGACCTGGTCTATGCCGTGCGCCAGGAGCGGGCGGGGGAGAGCTGGTTCAAGCGGCTGAGCGCGTGGGGATTTTATCGGTTCCTCAACCGCCTGACCTCGGTGAAGGTCCCGGCGGACGTGGGAGACTTCCGACTGGTCGATCGGAAGGTGTTGCGCGCATTCAATGAGCTTCGCGAGGGAAGCCTGCGCGAGCTGCCGCTGAAGCAGCTGCGGATCGTCCGTCCGCTGATGGTGCTCAGCCGCAGGGACGCGCCGCTCGAGCCCGTGGCACAGGTATTCCTCGATC
>JAJXVI010000478.1 GCA_021782195.1 bacterium
TGACCAGCCGCAGGCCATTCGGACCCTGGTGGATGGCGTTCGGGCGGGAAATCGCCACCAGACCCTGCTGGGCGCCACTGGCACCGGCAAGACATTTACCATTGCCTCCGTGATCGCAGAACTCAACCTTCCGACGCTCGTCATTTCTCCTAACAAGACGCTTGCCGCGCAATTGTGTTCCGAGTTTCGCGAGTTCTTTCCGCACAACGCCGTCGAGTTCTTCGTGTCGTACTTTGACTACTATCAACCCGAGGCCTACATCGCGACGAGCGACACGTACATCGAAAAGGACTCCACCATCAACGAGGAGATCGACCGCCTTCGTCATGCTGCAACCCAGGCATTGCTGGAGCGTAACGACGTCATCGTGATCGCCTCGGTCTCCTGCATCTACGGCCTTGGCTCTCCCGAGGATTACAAGGATGCCATGCTCGTGCTCTGGAACGGCCATCAGATGCTGCGAGATCAGGTCTTGCGGCGCCTGATTGACATGCAGTTCACGCGCACGACCATGTCGCTTGATCGCGGGCAGTTTCGCATGAGAGGAGAGTTGCTCGAAATCTTTCCCGCCGACGAGGAGAAGATCATTCGGGTCGACTTCTTCGGCGACGAGGTCGAGTCGATCCAGATCTACCATCCTGTGACCGGGGAGGTGCTTTCGACCCCCTCTCGCGTGGTGGTCTATCCTGCGAAACATTACATCACTCCGTGGCACAAAATGGAGAAGGCGCTCCACGCCATCCGTCAGGAACTCGAGGAGCGCCTTCAATGGTTCAATGAGCGGAACATGGTGCTGGAGGCCCAGCGCCTCGAACAACGGATCCGATACGACCTGGAGATGCTGGCCGAGGTCGGCTTCGTAAACGGCATCGAGAACTACTCGCGCCATCTCACGGGCCGCGATCCAGGTCAGGCCCCCTACACCCTGCTTGACTACTTTCCCGATCGCTGGCTGACCATCATCGACGAGTCTCACGTTGCGGTGCCTCAGATCGGCGGCATGTTGCCAGGGGACCGCAGCCGCAAGGACAGCCTGGTGCGTTTCGGTTTTCGTCTGCCTTCGGCGTATGACAATCGTCCGCTCAACTTCGAGGAGTTCACGGAACGGATTCCCCAGACGGTGTACGTGTCGGCGACCCCGGGGCCGTACGAACTGCGCCACTCCACGGTTGTGGCCGAGCAGATCATCCGCCCCACCGGTCTCGTCGACCCGGAGATCATGGTGCGTCCCGTCGAAGGACAGGTAGACGACCTCATCGGGGAGATTCGCGTGCGCGTGGAACGTCAGGAGCGCGTGCTGGTCACCACCCTGACCAAGAAGATGTCGGAAGACCTGACCGACTACCTGGCGGAGCTTGGCATCAAGGTTCGTTATCTGCACTCCGAGATAGACACGCTTGAACGCGTGCAGATCCTGCGGAGCCTGCGTCTCGGCGAGTTTGACGTGCTCGTGGGCATCAACCTGCTGCGTGAAGGGCTCGACTTGCCTGAAGTCTCGCTCGTTGCAATTCTCGACGCCGACAAGGAAGGTTTTCTGCGTTCGGACACCTCGCTCATCCAGACCATCGGACGCGCAGCCCGCAACGTGAGTGGCACGGTGATTCTCTACGCGGATCAGGTCACGAAGTCGATGCATCGTGCGATTTCGGAGACGGAACGTCGCCGCGCGGTGCAGATCCGATACAACGAGGAGCACGGAATCACGCCTTCCACCGTCCGAAAAGCGGTGCGCGACATCCTGGAGGGCTTCGACGCCGCCCCAGTCACGCCCGAGCGTTCGCCGTATCGGGTTGCGAACAAGGAAGCGCTCGACATCGACCAGATGGAGGCGTTCATCAAGCGGCTCGAGACCGCGATGAAAGAGGCTGCGAAGGCGATGGAGTTCGAGACCGCCGCCGCGCTGCGCGATGAGATGTTCGAGCTTCGCAAGGCGCTTGCGGAGCGCTATGCCGACTCGCCGCCAGGCGCGCTGCAGTCAGACCCGACCGTTTCAACCTCGGCGATTGTGGCCGCGCGTCGTCGCCGGGTCAAAGAGGAGGCGCGGGAAAAGATGGGCGAGCCTGCTTCCCGCGGATCCGTTCGGGATGCGGAAGGAGGCGACCCCGGGGCGGTCGCCGAGGGGACGGCCGCTTCCGACCGCAGGGGGTCTCGCGGGGGACGTCCCTCAAAACCGTCCGGTCCGCGCCGTCCGCGCAGGTAGCGCTTGCCCCTTCAGCGTGGGGCGGACGGTTCGGCGCCTCCCCGCGCTCCTGTCAGCGCGGTTTTTTGTGAACGCTGCCGCGCGTTGCATGTGGAAGTTTATTCAAAACAGTGTGGTGCACTGCAATTTTTGCTGTTTCGTGTGGAAAAGTTGTCAGTTGATTCCGGATAAATCGTGTGCACAATATATTGATTTGCATGTTCCATCGTTCTACCATATCTTGTAGAGAATGTTTGAAAAGTAAAAGTCTCCGCTGGCGGTTGCAAGTCTGTAGAGAAGGTCAACTGCACGCAAGACCCTGGGGAGGGTATCTGAATGGCAAGAACGAGTACGTGCAAGAAGATTGTTGATGAGCGCGCGCAGTTGTGGGGAGCGCTGCTCGAAGACCCGGGACAAGCGGTCCGAGGTGAAGTTTGCGAGCGAGGGGAGGCCTGGCGGGCACTTCAGTGGGCCACGCGCAACGAGCGGGTTGTCCCGCTGCCGATGCCCGTGGCAGCCGAGGCCTCGACTTCGTCGGCAATGCTGCGCGTGGTTCTCGACCTGTGTGGAAAGCCTCCAGCCTCCGCCCCGATCGAGGAGCGACTCGAGGTCGCCGAGTGGGCGTCTGCGTTTGGTTATCCGGAACTCGAGGCGATGCGGGCGGAGTTGCTGGTCGCGACCGGGCGTACCCGTGAAGCCGTGGTGATTTTTGACGCACTCAAGCCCACCGCCGCGGCCTTTCCTGAGCTGCTCCTGGTGGCGTCGCGATGTCTTCTGGGTGTGGCCGGCAGTGATTCACGCCTCCTGCGTCGGGTGGAAGGCTACCTGCAGCACGCCGAGCACCTCGCCATGAACGGTTCGGAAGAGGTGGCCTGCGAAGAAGACTGGGAGCCTGACAGCGAGACGGCCGATGAGACCGTCGAGGAGGTCGCCGACGAGACTGCCCCGCGCCGTCTGGCCGACATCTGGACGTTGATGTCAAAACTCTATGCGCGCCTCGGAGATTCGCGGAAGGCCGACATGTACCGCAGTCGCGCCGGCGCGCTCGTCGAGGATGCGGGAGACGAAGTTGGTCCGGAGGGCGTCGAGCCGCTCGAGGGCGAGCTGCCCGATCGCACGGTGCTCAAGCCGGCCGATCGCAAGCTCATTCGGGAGTTCCAGGAATCCAGCCAGTTTTTCGCATTGAGCGCGCTGGGCCAGAAGCGGGCG
>JAJXVI010000479.1 GCA_021782195.1 bacterium
CGCTATTTTCGCCCACCCCGTACAAATCCTCTCGCACCCGACGCGTCCGCGGGGACAGCGAAGAAGCTCGCCTGTTGGAGCAACACCGGACGAAAGATGGCGTTGACGCCGTACTGGAAGGAGAGGTGAACGGTAGCCTCCTCCCCGAGCAAGGTTCCACGTGAAACGCACTGGCAGCAACGTGGACCAGGCTCCCTCACCGCGCGGCGACCTTGCAGCAACCCGCGGGGAGAACAACGGGAAAGACGGCTACTTCACTGCGTCACGGAGGTCCTTGCCTGGACGAAAAGCAGGAATCTTACGCGGCGGAATGTCGATGCTCACCCCTGTTCGTGGATTTCGGCCGGTTCGACCGGCGCGCTGGCGGACCTCAAAATTACCGAAAGGGATAAGACGAACGGTGGTCCCCTTCTTTAGACTGTCCTTGATGGTATCAAGCAGGGCCTTCAGCGCGAGTTGCGCCTGTTTCGTGGTGATTCGGGCCTCGCGAGCAACAATCTCTATGATTTCCTTCTTCCCTCGAACCTTGGGTCGCACCCTGGCGGGTATCTTTACGGGCATCTTTCCGGTTGCCATCGTCTCCCCGTCTCCTTCCTGGTAATCGTTGAGCCATTCCCTTCTGTGCACTCTGGAGCTTTCCTCCTCGCACCGAACCGAGAAGGCCTTGACAGCAGGACCGGAGGCCACACTCGGTCGGGCTGTCCCCGAACGTAATACCTCAGGACGCGAAGGTCCGGAGACGATTGGGAGTTGGCGAGTTTATCCAGACGGCAACAGGTGCTGCAGAAACAGGTGGCTCCTCCTTCACAAACAGTTCTCTGCAATGCCGTGATGGCATTCAGCGGCCGTCCGCGCCAGAAACAGGGGGCTGCCTCTTCACAAGAAGTTCCGGGTGCATCCAGCAGGCGACCTCGACAAACTTCTGGCACGCGTCGAGCAGCTGGCAGGCGCGGCCAGGATGCCTGTCGGCTGGGCTCAACCAGTTTCTGTGGCGTCAACCGGTGAAGTTTTGTTGGAGAGGATAAAACAGATGGGCGGAAAGTGTGATGGGGACTCAGTGTTTGTCCCAGTTGAATCAAACCGGTTTGATTCAACTGGAACAAACGTCAGGACGTGATGCGGTCCCAGCCCATCTGTTTTGTGTTTCCCCAGCAAACCTGTCCACCTCGGCTCGGTGGGGCCTTCCATCAAGGCTTGAACTCCCTGTCGCAATGGCAATCGCCCACGATATTGCTCTCACGTATCGGTGTTTCATTTGTGGTAAGCCACGCCAGCCGGACCGCCATCCTTCCAACATGCGTGACAGAAAACCGCGCCCACTCCACTGGAGCCTCGGCATCACGCCCACCTCTTTCCGCCAGGGCCCGCCTGACCTTGCCTCCAATTCCGACTCGCACGACAGGCGTAAAGCCCCCGAACAGGACAAAAGAGATGCCGACAACAGTTAGAGCCAACGATCAGGGCCGAAAACGGGTTGAGGCTCGCGAGCACAGTGGATGGCGGACCCGGGGTTGAGTCAGGCAGAAGAGCTTTCCTGTTCATTGTCCTGGAAGCACAATACGCACTCGGTGAGGCGCCATCACAGCCTGGGGTTTGTGATGCTGGGATCATACCTGTCTTGTCGGACCGGCACGAACGACCTGCCGCCATTGATGTCTGCGCGCAGCGTTGCCTGCCATTGAGACAAATCGCCGTGCCCGGAAAGCGGCGAAGCCATTGTTGCCAGAGAGCGGGAACTGCTGGGACACGTCCATCGTGAATGGTGCCAGCGATATCGGGCAGAAGTTGCACGTCGGAAGTAGTCTCTCGAGGGCCACCTGGTAAGATCTCGTCACACAAACCTGCACGCGATCAGAATGGTCGTGTGCAGGTCCGGCGGCTGTGATATCCTCGGCATGCGCGGCCTCCGCCAACACCCGGGGTGAGAAAACAGGCGGCACCTGATGGTCCACCCTCACCCCACCAGAGGCAAAGCACACGAAGCAAGCCCGCTTAAGCGCGAGCTGGTCAGTTCGAGACTCATCCCTGCAAAATGACGCACCAGGCGTCTGCGAGAGCAGCAATGCCCGTCGCAGACGCTCGCTGGCCTGGCCCCGACGAAATGTTGAAGAAAGATGACACACAACCGCTGGTGTGACAAGTCTACGCCGATACGCCGTAGCGTTGGCTGAACGCTTCAACGACTTCTATCATTCGGGGATCAAGACGCGCCAGCACCGCGGAGCGAATTTCGGGGGGGACCGTGCCATACGCGGCGTGCGCGACTCCTCCCGTAATGCACGCGATCGTATCACTATCCCCTCCGATCGAGACCGCACGACGAATTGCGTCCTCAAAAGAGGTGGACTCCAGAAACGCCCGCAACGCCTGGGGGACAGACCCGGCACTGGAAACGTCGAAAGTATAGGAAGGACGAATTTCCTCCAGGGATACCGACAGATCGTAGCCGAATCGGGTTTCCAGTTCCCTCTGAATTTCGTGGCGACGAACACCGGTGCGTGCCAGGAAAATGGCAGCGGCGACCGCGCATGCTGCAGTCACGGCCTGCTCGTGGTTGTGTGTCACAGCGGCTGATTCCGCTGCACGGGCGATGGTCTCCTCCAGCGTAGGGTACGCAAAGCCCACCGGTGAGACGCGCATTGAAGCGCCATTACCCCAGCTGCCATACGGACTCGTGGACCCGGATTCCACCCATTTTCGAAAATACCCTCCGTAACCACGTCTCGGATAGGCCAGCACGTACTGTCGAAGAAGTTCGACAAGCGGAGCTCCACTCAAGATGCTGTCTGCAACCGCCACCGTGAGAACCGTATCGTCTGTAAATCGAGATTGTTCAGAGAACAATTCGAAATCCAGCGATTTTGTGTTATGCCACTCATAAACCGACCCGATTACGTCACCCGCAATTGCACCCAGCACTTGAACCTCCACACATATCCCCATGCGCACCGGACCCTCGCCTGTCGATGGCGCTCTTGCGCACAAGGCGCACGCACCGTCCGGCACAAACCATCCAGACGGCGGACACGTGGCGCTCTTGCGCACAAGCCGCACGTGATGCATCTCTCCATGTCTCACATTCCAGACACACGGCGACATTCCCTCCAGACAGCGCAAGAGCCCCTTCACGTGGTGGCTCCGAGCCAGTATTCGGCCCCAACCGTCGGATCCAACGGTCGTCGGCATTGCCCCTGTCCTGTTCGGGGGTTGCACAGTTGTCGTGCGAGTCGAGATTGACGACCGGGTCAGCCTGGGTCTGGCGGAAAGAGGTCGGGGTGATGACGAGGCTCCACTGGAGTCGGCGCTGATTCCTATCACGCCTTTTGGAAGGATGGCGGTCCGGCTGGCGTGGCTTACCACAAAGGAACCACCGATACCTCGGAGCA
>JAJXVI010000006.1 GCA_021782195.1 bacterium
AACACTCGACAGCGATCAGCGATCCGTGCGAATACCAGCGGTCACTCCTTCTTTGCGTTCCGGTTTTCACACAAGAGACCCTCTCGTCAAGCACCCGACGCGTGACCGCAGTGCAGCCTCCTCGCCTTCAACGTATTCTGGCACCTCAACCCATTTTCGCCACGCACGCAAACGCGAGCGACTGAAGCCGCTTGTCCCCTGGACGTACATCATCGCCAGTGCCTGCATGGTGGTCTTCGGTTTCTTCCTCTGGCTCCGCCAGGACGCAGAGATGCTCACGCTGCAGTATCGGCTCGTCCACATCCGCTCGCTCGACACACGGTTGCTCAATGAGCGCACAGTCCTCAAGCTCCATGTCCAGGATCTTACAGCGCTGGGCCGAATTTACAGGCTATCGCGCAACCAGCTCGGGATGGTCCGACCGGCCTATCGACGCGTGCTCGATCTCGGCGCAATGCGTCTGACGCGTCGAACGCCCAGGCATCCGGCACGCCTGGCACGTTCCAATCCCTTCGACGAGGGTGACCTTCCTTGAAGGTTTCGCGTGCATACTCTGCCCAATGACGCGACCACCCACCCACACTCCCACCACTCCAGGCAGAAACCAAGAAACCCAGAAATGATGCCACGCCGACACGCACGTTCGGGCCACAGGGGGAACGACTGATGTCAAGGTCTTCCATGCACTCCATGAAGCAACGCATTCGCATTGTCTTTGTCATGATGTTGATATTCACGGCCTATCTTGCGTACAGTCTGGTACAGGTGCAGGCCCGGCAGATGCTCCGCGACCGTCCCCCAACCGGATTCAAGAGCTTTCGTGACATGGCCACGTCGCTCCATACTGCGTCGGTGCCCCTGCGCGTTCTGCGAGGTTCCATCCTCGACCGCAACCATCAGGTACTGGCAAGCAGTCTGACGTTGCGCTCGATCGCCATCAACCCGGACCGTGTTCGGCAGTGGCTTCAACCGGCAGGTCGCCCACAGTTTGCAGCTTTTCTCGCCAGGATACTCCATACCAACAGACAGTCAATCTTGAACAAGATTGACCAGCACGAAACGTTTGCCTGGCTCGGGCGCAAGATGCCGGCAGCAGTTACAAAGAAAGTCGAGCACCTGAATCTGCCGGGCATCTTCCTCGTGCCTGAGGCAAGCGGAAAGCGCTTCTATCCCAAGGGGCGGCTCGCGGTTCACGTGATCGGATACACCGGAGTAGACGATAACGGCCTCGACGGCATTGAAGCATCCTATGACGCCTGGTTGCGGGGAATCCCCGGTTATATCGAGGCTGAAACCGATCCATCTGGCTGTCGCCTCCCGGACGGTTGGGTACACCTGCACCCCGCGCGCCCCGGACGCAACGTGGTGCTAACCATCGACAGTGCAATCCAGTTCGTCGCCGAGCGCCAACTCGCGCGTGCAGTCAAGAAGTTTCACGGATCCAGCGGTTGTTGCATTGTCATGAATGTACGCAATGGCGACATCCTGGCACTCGCAAACGTACCTGACTACCGAACCCAGGATTTCGCCCACGTACCTGAGTCACTGCGTCGTGACCGCGCCATCAGCGACATCTACGAGCCAGGATCCACGATGAAGATCTTCACGGCCTCAGCCGCTCTCGACAGTGGATCAATCTCGCTTCACCAGCAATTCTACTGTGGCTCCGTCATCAACGTCGACGGTTGGCCCATCCACAACGCCGACGACGGTGATTTCAGCGCCACCGGATCCGAAAACATCATCGGTATCGTGACGCACTCGTACAACGTGGGCACTGTTTCGATTGCCCTCCACATGGGCAAGAAAATTTTCCAACGCTACCTCAAGCGCTTCGGTTTCGGACGACGAACCGGCATCCCCCTCCCAGGAGAAGCGGCTGGACTCATTCAACCCTACAAAGACTGGGCCAACGTCACCCTCGCAACCTGCGCTTTCGGTCAGGGCATCACTGTGACCCCCATCCAGTTGATCTGCTCCGCGGAAGGCGCGATCAACGGCGGGGTCATGATGCGCCCGCGCCTGGTCAAGGAGATTGACCTTCCGGACGGCACGGTCGTCAAGCGCTTTCCGCCCCGCGTCCGGCGACGCGTCATTTCCGCACATACGTCCGCCGAGATTCGATATATCCTGCGCAGCGTGGTCGTGAACGGTACAGGCAAGCAGGCCGACAGCCCGGCCTATCCTGCAGCAGGCAAGACCGGAACGGCGAATATCGCAGAAAACGGCGTGTACACACACATGTACAATGCCTCCTTCCTGGGTTTCGCCCCCTACGACAAGCCTCAGGTGATAGTACTGGTCAAGGTCGAGGACCCGCACCCGATTCACTGGGGAGGAAGCGTCTGCGCCCCGGTCTTCCGGTCGGTCGTGGCTGAAGCGCTCTGGCGCCTCGGTGTGCCGCCACGTGCTGTTCCCACCCCACCCGCCCCAAAAGGACATCCTGAGAATAAGGACTGACCCGTCAATTGAATACCTCCCTCCACGCGCTCCTGGCCTGCCTCGAGCACAACGTGCAAGCGATCCAGGGACCGGACCCGCGCACCATTCAGGTAACGGGTATCGCATACGACTCGCGCAAAATTGAACCCGGGAACCTGTTCGTCGCGGTTTGCGGACACGTGACCGACGGCCATCGTTTTCTTTCCGCCGCAATCGACGCAGGCGCCTCCGCCTGCATCGTCGAGCACGACGATGCCCTCCCTTCTTCGCCTCGCCCGGTCACCTTCGTCACCGTCACCTCGGCGCGACGCGCCCTCGCGCTGAGCAGTTCCTGTTTTTACGACTGGCCTGGCCGAACCCTCCAGATGATCGGGGTCACCTGCACCAACGGAAAAACCACCACCACATTCCTGGTGGAAGCTCTGCTCCGAGGCGCCGGACGCCACCCCGGACTCATCGGCACGATTGAGACCCGCATCGGGCACACCAGACGAGAAGCACAAAACACGACCCCCGAGTCACTCGACCTGCAACGCCTGCTTTTCGAAATGCGCGAGGTCGGCCACGACAGCGCGGTCATGGAAGTAAGTTCCCACGCCCTGGCGCTTGATCGCGTCGTCGGTTGCCGTTTCGCCGGGGCGATATTCACAAACCTCACGCAAGACCATCTCGACTTCCATCACTCCATGGAGGCCTATCGCGCCGCCAAACAGCGGCTCTTCCGCGACCTGGAACCCGAAGCCGTCGCAATCGTCAATGCCGACGACCCGAGTTCATCCGCCATGCGAGAGACCCGAGCCAGGACCTGGACCTGCGGAATCGAGGCCGACGCCGACGTACGAGCAAGCGCCATCACCTACGAGGCTGACTGCACGCGTTTCAAACTCACCACGCGAAGCGAGACAGTCGACGTCAAGACGCGCCTCCTCGGGCGCTTCAACGTCTACAACGTCCTGGGAGCCCTCGCACTCGGCGTCGCAATGGACATCCCGCTGGCGACGCTGGTCGATACCTTGCAGCACGTCCCCCCGATACCCGGCCGCTTCGAAGCCGTCTACGAAGGACAACCGTTCCCCGTCATCGTCGATTATGCCCACACGCCTGACGGACTGCGAAACATCCTCGAAGCCGCCCGTCCCCTCACACGCAATCGCCTGATCACCGTCTTCGGCTGCGGTGGAAATCGAGACCGAGGCAAGCGTCCGCAAATGGGAAGCATCGCGGAAACCCTGTCTGACCGGGTCTACGTCACCTCTGACAACCCCCGCTTTGAGGACCCGAACGCCATCATCGACGACATCGTCCGCGGCATGGGCCGGCCGGCCCGGGTCGAACTCGATCGCAAGCGCGCCATCGAAACAGCCCTGAGCGACGCGAGCGCCGGCGACTGCGTGGTGATCGCCGGAAAGGGACACGAAACCACTCAGGAGATCAATGGCGTGAAGTACCCGTTCCACGACGTCGAGATCGCGCGTACCGCGCTGAAATGCACCAGGAGCATCTGAGGTTGGAGCCCCTGACCATCACCGAGATCCTGCAGGCCACCTGTGGACGCGCTCCAGAGGACGCCGCCGACCTTCCGCAAACCGTCTGCGGCATCTCGACCGACACCCGCCGGATTTCCCCGGGCGAGATGTATATTCCGCTCGTGGGCAAGAACTTTGATGGCCACGAGTTCGTATCCGAGGCCTTTGCGCGAGGGGCCGCAGCCACACTCGCCGACCGCTCGGTCGAGGCAGATCCTCGCCGCACCATCCTCGTCGACGACACGTTGACCGCGTGGCATCGCATCGCCGCGCATTATCGGCGCAAGTTCGCCATCCCCGTGGTAGCGATCACCGGCAGTTACGGCAAGACGACAACGAAAGACATCGTTGCCGCAGCCCTGCGCTGCCACTTCTTGCACGTGGTCAAGACGGCCGCAAATCTCAACAATGAATACGGCGTGCCCCAGACCATCCAGAAGATCGACCACCGCACCGGCGCGGCAGTGATCGAGATGGCCATGAGAGGCCCAGAACAGATTCGTCCTCTGGCACGCGTCTCCGCACCCGGGGTCGCCATCATCACCACAATCGGCGAAGCCCATCTCGAGCTCCTCGGAACCCAGGAAGCCATCTGCGACGCCAAAGCCGAGCTCCTCGACGAACTCGAGACCGATTCAGTTGCCGTACTGCCTCGCGATTCCGCCTGGTTCGAACGCCTCTCCCGCCACGTACGCGGACGGGTCCTGACGTTTGGTTACAGCCACGAAGCCGACGTGCGCGTACTGGCCACGCAACCGCACGACGCGCACGCCCAGACGGTGGAACTGCAAGCCTGTAGTGCGCGCCTGACCCTTCCTCTTCCGCTCCCCGGGCCCCACAACGCGGTCAACCTCGCCGCCGCGGTAGCCGCCATCCTCGCACTCGGCCTCACCACCGATCCGCTGCCGGACCTCCCGAACCATTTTGAACCTTCCGGACGGCGCCACGAGATCGTCGACATCGCCGGCGGATGGCACGTCCTCAACGACGCTTACAACGCAGGCCCCGCCTCGACCATCGCCGCACTCGACACCCTCGCTTCCCTTCCCATGAGCGGACGCCGTGCCGCCGTTCTCGCCGACATGCTCGAACTCGGCCCCCGCGCACCCGAGTTCCACCTCGCGGTCGGACGTCACGCGGCAACCATTCTTGACTTCCTCATCACCTGCGGTGATCTCGGCGGCGTGATCGGACGCGGCGCACGTCAGGCCGGCCTCGCCAACTGCGAGCACGCCGTCACCCGAGAACAGGCCGCTCACCTCCTTCGTTCCTGGGCCAGGCCTGGCGACGTCGTGCTCGTGAAAGCCTCGCGCGGCATGCAACTCGACCTGCTGGTAGACTCTCTCACCGGAGATATCGCGTGACAATTGCTCGCTCTCTTCTGGAAACTGCCCTGCCCGTGGGGCTCTCGCTCTTCCTCTACTCTCCCTTCATCCGCCTCATGCAACGTCTTTCGTGGGGCCAGGAGATCCGCCCGGAAGGGCCGGAAGACCATCTTTCGAAAAAGGGCACGCCCACCATGGGCGGGGCCGTGCTCATTACCACGCTCCTCACCGTGTTCGCGTGGAGCGGCACGCACGACCTGCCCCTGCTCGTGCTGGTCGCCGTCACCCTGTTTCACGCAGGCCTCGGAGCCGTCGACGATTACACCAAGATCGCAAAGAAACGCTCTCTTGGTCTGAAGGCACGCCAGAAACTTGTCGCCCAGATCGCCATCGGCGCCTTCGTGGGGATTTTTGCCGTGTGGTACGCGCCACACGCCGCTGTCTGGCTTCCGTTCGCCGGCTGGACCACGAGCCCGGTCGTTCGAGTGCTCCTTGCAGCCGCCACCGTGGTGGGTGCTTCGAATGCACTGAATCTCACGGACGGGCTCGACGGCCTCGCGGCCGGCACAAGCATCAGCGCCTTCCTTGCCTACGCAGTCATCTGCTGCTCTTGCAGCCTTCCGGGTCTCGCCCTCGCATGTCGGGTTCTCGTCGGTGCCTGCGCGGGCTTCCTGTGGTTCAACGCGTTCCCCGCGCGCGTGTTCATGGGCGATACCGGTTCCCTGGCGCTGGGTGCGGCCCTGGGTACGGTGGCCGTGCTCACCCACACCGAGTTCCTCCTCTTCGTCATTGGCGGCGTGTTCGCGCTCGAAGCGATCTCCGTGATGACGCAGGTTTCGGTCTTCAAACTCTCCCGGGGACGACTCGGCTTCTACACGGTCGGACAGACCCGTCGCGTCTTCCGCATGTCTCCCATCCACCATCACTTCTGCAAGGGCGGACTGCACGAGGTGCAGGTCACCACGCGCATGTGGATCGCAAGCGCCGGCCTCGCAATCCTCGGAATCACGGTCTACTTCCTCCACTTCGCTCCTCGCTGACGTCGGGGTTTCCCAGGGGCCGGCGTGGCGCGATCTCCTTAAGATTGAAGGCAGGCTCTTCGTTTGCGCATTCCGATGAAGGAGATCCTCGCCCCTGAACGAATTTATTCCCTCTGCAGTCGGAAGGAGGCACGTGTTTTGCGCAGGGCTCTGATCGTTCTTCTCATTTTTCTCTCGTCACTTGCGCTGTCCGGTCGCGCAAATGCGGCAGTGGTGCTCACGTCGAGCATGACCGTTGACAACGGTTTTTCGTTGTACATCAGCTCATCAGCCAACACCCTTGGCACCCTCATCCTCTCGGGAGGAAACTGGGCAGTCGACTACACGACCCCCTACAGCCTGACCGCCAATGGAACCTACTATCTCCACATCGATGCGAACAACACAGGCGGGCCCGGCGGCTTTCTGGGCCAGTTCAACCTGAGTGGCACGGGGGCAACCTTCTCGAACGGCGGCACGCAACTGCTGACCGATACCACAAACTGGCAGGTCAGCCAGACCACCTTCTCGAGTTATGCCCCCTACACCCCTACTTCCTGGGGAGCCAACGGGGTCTCCCCGTGGGGCGCCATCAGCGGCATCTCGACAAGTTCTTTGTGGATCTGGGACAGCAACTCCAGTTACATGGCGACCGACCTCTATTTCAGCTCGAGCTTCACGGTTGCCGTGCCCGAACCCGCGCTGCCTTTGCAGCTCTCAATCCCCTTCGTGGCGCTGTGCCTGCTCTTCGCGTCACACCGATCCGAACGACTTCTTCCGCAACGCTGAGCCGTCCCCAACTCGCTGGCAAAACACCGCCGGGCGCGACCCGCCTGGCGGTGTTTTTTCTTTCAGCAAACGCGGGAGCGGGGGGACGAACCGCGTGAGGGAGCGGGGGGACGCGCAAATATCCCCCCACCACGCTCCCGCTACTTCTTCACCACCAGGATGTCCGCGGACGGATAATCCTTGCCTTGCACGTAGGTATCGCGCAACGGCCAGCCCGACGCCGGGTCAACCGTCAGCACGTCAACCTTGTTGTCAAGCATCAGCACCGTCTCCTCGATGGTGACCCGCCCGACCGTAGGGCGCCACACGAATGCTTGCGGCGCAATCATCGTCTCGGCAACGGTCGGTCGAAGCGTCCAGTCGCGCGACGCATACCCCGTGGCTCCCCCGACCTCTCGCAGGTCCCAGGCCGTGGGAGCGTTCGCCGCCGTGTAGATGCGCACCATCGCGGGAAACAGAAGCGGCGTCACGAGCCCGGAATGAAGGGTTGCGGAAAGGTTCGCAAACACCTGAACCGCGTCGACGTACTCGCGCACCATCGCGTTCGGCACAGGCCCGAAGTGTACCGAACGCACCAGGGAAACGTGCAATCCCCACCGTTCGACGGTCGCGTCGACCGACACATCGTGTTCCACGGGCGCCGAGGTGGCTTCGACCGTCCCGTACTGACGAAGTCTCTTGTCGGCGGTCGCCGTCACGACGTCAACGTGGAGACCGTTCTCCGTCAACGAAGCGTCAGCGAGTGCTGCAATCTCGTCCTCCCGCATTCCCGGGTGGATCTGCCGACAGGCCCCCTCCAGCGCCACGGCAGCCTGCCTTCCCACCCAGCGATACTTGACGACCTCGGAGTCGGTCAGTGGCACGCGCAAGCGCGCCAGGTCCCGATCCAGGAGAACGTCCCCGGGGCGGGGGACGTCGGTCCCGACCTGCGGCGTCCCCACGAGGTCGGCCAGCCCGGCGCACGGATCATCCGCCGTCCAGGAGCTGCCATGCGCCTCCCAGCCGTAGCCATAAAGGTTCTCCGACACCAGGCGATTCACCTTACCGGAGGGGCCAAGCACGAGACGTGCCCCGTCCGAAAGCACGAGCAGAAAGACCGAACCGTGGCACCGCGGAACATACTGACCGGCAGTCAGCCAGGCAATGTTCGCCCGACGCGAGATCAGCATCCCACCCAGGTTGCGACGCTTGATGAGCGCGACCACACGCGAAATCTTGATTGCCATTTCCTGGGCGATCACGGATCGCGCGAACAGCGGCACGGTGGGAATATCGGTCGGGTCAGCCAACACACCGCGCAAGAATGCAGGCCCGAGCGCAAGGCAGACCGCGGCCACCACAACGGCGGCTCCCAGCTTACAGCGCGCCCGGCTCATCGGCCCGCCAGGCGCGCAACCACCGGCGCAAACGCGTGCATCGAGGACTCCCCGACCGTCACATAGGAGATATCCCACATGGCGCGCCGCTCTTCGAGCGTGGCCACAATCTCGTCGAGCGAGCCGATCAGGGCATACGGCATCGCGAGCACGCCTTCCCCGCTCAAGTTGAAGTGAGGACCGACGGCCTTCGCCACCTGTTCCCGCGCCGGCGTCACCACCACAACAAACGCCAGCACATTCAGTTCGAGGTCGGCGTAACGCGCGCCCGCAGCCTCACGCACCCATCCGAGCTTGCGTTGCGTGGACTCCACGGAAGCGTCGGCACCGAGGCCCGGCCCGTACTCCCCAGCCGCCAGGTTGAAGTTGATGCCAACGATGTCGGCTTCCCGCGCGGCAATCCCAAGCATGCGCCGCCCTCCTCCCCCGATGAAGAAAGGAGGATGTGGACGCTGCACGCACCGAGGGCGACCCTCCATCTTCACCTGGTAGTATCGACCTTCAAAATTCAACGGCGACGACGAGAACAGGCCCTTCAAGACAGCCACCGCCTCCTCGAAGCGGTCGAGGCGAATGCGGGGCGTGTCGTAGGGAATTCCGGATTCGTCGTAGTCCTTCTTCATCCAGCCGGCCCCGATGCCGAGCTCGAGACGCCCACCCGAGAGCAGATCGAGGGTGGCCAGTTCCTTGCCGAGCACAACCGGGTGACGAAAATCGTTATCAAACACGCCGGCCCCGACCCGAACGTTCCGAGTGGCGTCGGCCGCCTGCATCAGGGCGGTCAGGGGGGCGAGCTGGTCCCCGAAGTGGTCGCTCAGGCACACCGCGTCGTACCCCAGCGTCTCCGCCTCCTGAACTTTTCGACGCCAGTCGTCGGCGCCCGTCGCGTTCACAAACTGAACGCCAAATCTAAACTTTCTGGAATGGCCCATGCCAGCCTCCGTTCTCCGGGTCTCTCCGCTCCCGATCGAGCGGCCTGACTCACGCGCTCCCACGCGTCACACGACCGAGAAAGCCGTACGGTCGCGGAACGCCACACCGGAACCCGCCCTTCGCAGATGTCCTTGTGGAACGCGCAACGTTCTCCACTTCCCCGAAACGGGAAAGGAGTTTTCCCCCCTCTCGAGGGAAACTTCCTGCCGTATGAAACACACGTTCCTCGCCACGCTTCTTGCGCTTGCAATCACCGCAAGCGCCGCCCTCTCCGCCCCGGCCAACCTGACGTCCACAGACGCGCTGGGCAAACTTCGTGTCGGCATGGCCGGCCCCGCGGTCATTGCCGCCATCGGCCACCCCAATCAGAAAATTCGCACCCCCCTCGCACGCCACAGCAAGTTCTACTCGGAACAGTGGGTATATAAGAAGCTGGGGCTCGACCTCGTCTTCACCAACAAGGGACACGTCAAGTCAGAAGCCGTGTGGGGCGTGACCGCGAACCCTCCGTGCACCCTGTCCACCGCGCGTGGAATTCACATCGGAAGCCCCGAGTCGGCAATCCGCACGGCCTACGCAAAGGATATCAACAAAGCCCAATCGACTCCCTACTCGATTGTGGCGGGTTCAATCGACGGTGGCCTCATCTTCACCCTCAACCGAGGCAAGGTGATGCGCATCTTCCTGGGTGACGCGAAAATCTGACCGCCGGCCCGATAAGAAAACAGGCCCGTCGCGCGCAATGCAGTCGTGACGGGCCTGTTTTGCGTTTCACGGGACGTTGCTCCCCGAGAAGCGTCCCTCAGCGGACGGCCTTCAACGCGAGCGCGACCGCCATCTCGCGATAGGCGTCCATGGGCAGCGCGGTCGGATCGGCGGAAAGTGCCTGCAAGCACACGTGGTCCGCGCCAGCAGCGTGGTGCGCGGCCACGCGCGCGACCACGTCCTCGACGCTTCCCCAGGCCACCAGATCGTCGACCAGGCGGTCGCTTCCCCCGCGCGCCACGTCGTCTTCGGTGTAGCCGAGACGCAAAAGATTGTTGATGTAGTTCGGCGCCTTCAGGTACACCGACATGTGGGCGCGGGCCACGGCGCGCGCCTTCTCCGCGTCTCGCTCGAGCACGAAGGCCAGTTCGGGGGCCAGCAACGGTCCCTGACCGAGAATTTCGCGAGCCTTCACGGTGTGGCTCACCGGCACAAAGTACGGGTGGGCCCCACGGGAGCGGGTGGCCGCCAGGGCCAGCATCTTCGGACCCAGTGCCGCAAGGACGCGTAGAGGCTCGACCGACGGAGCCACCGCCTTGTAGATGGCGCGGTCCATCTCCTCGAGATAGGCCACCATCTTCCGGTACGGCGTGGAATACTCGTGCCCTCGCAGTCCCGTCACCAGGTGCGCGTGGCTCACGCCCAGCCCGAACAGGAAGCGGTCCGGCCAGACTTCAGCAAGGGTCCGGTAGCCGGCCGCCGCGGTCATCGCATCGCGTGCGTAAATGTTCGCAATGCCGCTGGCGATGACCACGCGCTTCGTGGCCCCCAGAAACAGTGCGGCCTGCACCAGCGCTTCACGACCCACGGCTTCCGGATACCAGATGGCTCCGTAACCGAGCTCCTCGAGTTCGGCGGCCGCCTCGGCGACCTGTCCCCACGGCTGGAACTCAAATGCAAACGACCATACGCCGACCTTGCCCAGATCCATCTCGAATGCACCTCTTTCACGGGCCGCCGCTCCCGCATCATGGGTCGGACGTCGCGACGGCCACGAATCCTCATCGCGAGAGGTTGGTGACACGCACCCCGTCTTCCTGTCAAGCACGCTGTTCGAAAACTTCCTTGAAGGGACCGCGCTCCTCGACGCGAAGCAGCCTCCCATGTCCTTCCGCCCGCAGATCTGGCATCCCGAGAAGTCGAACGTCTACTGCGACGACATCGGCGAAGAGACCAACGTGGCCGCCCTGGTCGAAATCCAGCACGGCGCACGCATCGGACGGCGCTGCCGCATCGGCGCCCTCTGCTTCATTCCAGCCGGCGTCGACATCGGCGACGATGTTTTCGTCGGGCCCGGCACCGTGTTCACCAACGACCTCTTCCCCTCCGCACGCAGCGCCGCCAACGGCACGTGGGAGATGCGCCCGACGCGCATCGAGAACGAGGTGTCCATCGGCGCCAACGCCACCATCCTCTGCGGCATCACCATCGGACGCGGCGCGGTGGTGGGTGCAGGCTCCGTGGTGACCCGAGACGTCCCCGCCGACGCGGTGGTCTACGGTAACCCCGCGCGCGTGCGCCGCAGCGTGGACCGAACGCCGCCACGGTGAGCGTCGGCCGTCCCCTCCCGATCGATGCGGCGCTCCCTCGCATCCGCGGTGCGCTGGAAACCGGCAACCTCGTGCTCACCGCGCCCCCGGGCTCCGGCAAGACCACGCGCATCCCCCCGTTTCTTGATGGACGCGTGCTGGTGGTGGAACCCCGACGCCTCGCGACCCGCCTGGCCGCCACGCGCGTCGCGCAGGAACGGGGACAGGAGGTCGGCGACGAAATCGGCTGGCAGGTGCGTTTCGATCGATGTTGCGGTCCGCGGACGCGCGTACTCTACCTGACCGACGGGCTCCTCACCCGCCGCCTGGTCACCGACCCCCGACTGCGCGACGTCAATGTGGTGGTCGTCGACGAAATCCACGAGCGTCACCTGCAGACCGACCTCGCGCTGGCATGGGTCCGCAACCTGCAGCGCACCACCCGCCCCGACCTGCGCCTGCTCGCTATGTCGGCAACCCTCAACGCGGCGCCGCTTGCGCGTTTCCTGGGCGACTGCGAGGTCATCGACGCCCCCGGGCGCGTTTATCCCGTGGAAATCTCCTATCGCTGCGAAAATCCTGACCGACCGCTCGAGACACGCATCGCCGCGGCCGTGCGCGAAGCGTTGCGCGACGACAACGGCGACGTGCTCGTGTTCCTCCCGGGAGCCGCCGAGATTCGGCGCGCGGCCGATGCCTGCGCCGACGTGGGGACCCGCGTCGTGGGTTTGCACGCAAGCATGCCCCTGGCCGAGCAGGCGGCCGCAATCGCTCCGGGGCGCGCGCGCAAAGTCATCCTGAGCACGAACGTGGCGGAATCGTCCATCACGGTGGAAGGGGTCACGGTCGTCATCGACACGGGCCTCGCGCGCGTGGCCCACACCTCCCCCTGGTCGGGGCGGACCGAACTGCGCCTGGAGAAAATCAGCCAGGCGGCCGCCGAGCAGCGCGCCGGACGCGCCGGGCGCGTGCGCCCAGGGCGCTGCATCCGCCTCTACGACGCCCACGAACTGCTGCGCCGGCCCGCCCACGGCCTGGCCGAAATCCACCGCACCGATCTCTCGGGGACGATGCTCGCGCTGCACGGGGCGGGGCTCGGCGCGGGGCTCGGCGTGGGTCGTCCCCAGCGGGAGGGTGAGACGCTGCCGGCCTCCGCGCCGTTGCCCGCAGGCAGTCTTCGGCAGGAGGGAGGGGCACTGCCGGCGGGAGCCCCCCTGGAGTGGCTCGAAGCACCGTCCCCCGTCGCGATCGACGACGCAAACGCGCTGCTCGAGCAGCTCGGCGCGTGGACGCGGGAGGCGGGCATCACGCCGCGCGGACGCGCCATGCTGAAGCTGCCCGTACATCCGCGCCTCGCGCGCCTCGTGCTGGAAGCGGCGGAACGCGGAGCGCCGGCTGCCGGTTGTCGGGCCGCGGCGATCCTGTCGGAGTCGGACGTCCGCGCCGACGCGCGAGCGCTCCTCGGGTCCCCGGCCACCCAACGCACGCGTACCGGCGACGGCGTGCGCGGAAAACGCCTGGGGACGGTCGCGCGCTCCGACGTGCTCGCCCGCATGGACCTCCTCGAAAGTGGCGGACGGGACCTCGACCCGGTCGCCGCGCGCGCGGTAAGACAGCTTGAGCGCGCACTAGGGGACGCCCTCGAGGAAGGGCAACGGATTGGAGGACAACGCCTCGATCCCGAGCAGCTCGAGAACATCTTGCTGGTGGCACTGCTCGACGCCTTCCCCGACCGCGTGGCGCGTCGACGCCCGGGCGCACCGCGTGACGAACTGCTGCTGGCAACGGGACAGATCGCGCGCCTCGCCACTGACAGCGTGGTCTTCGACGCCGAGTGGATGGTGTGTGTGGAGGCGGAACTGCGGGACGGGCGCGGCGGGCTCCTGGTGCGCCTGGCGAGCGAGATCGAGCCCGCCTGGCTCCTCGACCGCTTCATCGACCGTATCGAAGAGCGCGATGAGCGCGTCTGGAACGAGAAATCAGAACGCGTGGACCGCGTCAGCCGCCTGCTCTACGGGCGTCTGGCACTCGACGAGACCCGCGGCCCGGCCCCTCGCGACGCGCGTACCACGGCGCTGCTTGCCGATGCCGCGCAGCGCGCCGGCATGCTGCGAGAAAGCGAAGCGGTGACCGTTTTCCTGCACCGACTCGCATTCCTGGGACGAACGTTCCCCGACGCCGGTCTGCCGCGTCCTGAAGAACTCGACCTCGCGTGGCTCGCGCGCGCGCTGTGCGAGGGGCTCGTGTCGCTGGCGGAGTTGCGCGCACGGGGCGATCTTGCGGACGCGCTGGAGGAACGGCTGTCGGGAACCCACCGGTCGCTGCTGGCGCGGGCCGCACCGCGCTTCGTGGAACTGGCTCGAAGGCGACGCGTCCCCGTGCACTACGAGGCGGACCGGGATCCGTGGATCGCTTCGCGCCTGCAGGACTTTCTCGGGATGCGGGAGGGACCGCGCGTCGCGGACGGACGCGTTCCGCTGGTGCTGCACCTGCTCGCGCCGAACACGCGGGCGGTGCAGGTCACGACGGATCTCGCGGGCTTCTGGGCGCGGACGTGGCCCGCGGTCCGGCGCGAACTCGGTCGGCGCTACCCGCGCCACGCGTGGCCGGAGGATCCGCTCGGCGGCGCGTAAGCCGTGGCAGGGGTCCTCCGTTCGCCGCTCCCGACGAATCCGTCGACGGAAAAAGAAATACAGCAGCTCCCACATGGGGTTCCGGTTCGTTGAACGGACATGTTCTCCTTTGAACGCGGAAGGGGCGAGCGCAGGAGAGGCATGGAACACACAGAGGGGAGCGCAGCGATGGAGGGCAAGCGTCCCTCGGGGCAGAACGAATGCTTGCTGCTTTCTGTTGCAGTGCTTCGATGACCGGGGGTGGGGGGGCCACATGTCCGGACCCGTCCCGGTCTTGATCCAGAGGTCACGAAGTCATTTGAGGAGGGCAAATCATGAAGCCTGACCGCAGGCATTGTCTCAAGGCGTTCTTGTGCACCCTGACCACTGTCGCGTGCATGGCAGTCATTCTTTTCGGCGCTGGGCTGTTCGCGCGTCCCGCGATGGCCGGACCGGTGGCTGCCAGCGGCAACCACTATGTCGGCCAGGGGCTTGACGTCACGGCCGTGTCCAGCCTGAACACCGCCCTGGGGGGGGTACACGGGAGCATTCAGGTCGTGGTAAGCATCAACGGCTCCCCGGTTCCCGTCAGAGGGGTCATCGTGGCGCAGAGTTATCATATGTTCGGTCAGTCCATCTACACGCGACTGTCGCAACTGGGCAAAAACGGAAACACCTGGACTTTTGCTCTTTTTGCCGATCACCTCAACAGGAATGAGCCGTTCGTGGTCAGCCTGTTCCCCCACGTTCTTCGATGGAACCCCAACGGCCCACCGAACAATGCTTTCGCCACCCTACAGTTCCGCTGGCCGACGGACCTGCTGGAGTACATGGGATCGTGATGGCGGGACCGCAAAGAGAGTGCAACCGAGTTGACACAAACCGGCCTCCGGACACCCGCGGACGCAACGTGCCGTGAATCTGGCCCGTGGGCACGCGGGTGCCCACGAAAGTCCGGAGGTCGGAAACCCGCAACTCGCCCTCGCCCGCATGCACGGGAAGGTTGGCGTTCGAGAGACACGACCATCTCCTCTGTCTCTGCGCCCGGCGGTGGAGAACCGCTTCCACGGCGGCCTCCGCCATACATGGAAATTTTTTCCTGTGATCTTCAAGACACATGTTGCGTCCCTTGCCCGTCCATATTAGAATCAAGTGGTTGGCATGATGGGCAGTCTGACTGCGCCGAAACGCCGACACGCAGTGGTCTCTCTGAGACCGTATGGGAGGAGGCCTACCTTGATCCGAACTGCGCGCAGGCAAATGCGTGGCTTCACCCTGATCGAGCTCATGATCGTGATTGCAATCATCGCGATTCTGGCTGCTATTCTGGTCCCCAACTTCATCCGAGCTCGTGCACAGGGCCAGGTTACCGCGTGTAAGTCAAACCTGAAGAACATCGGTACTGCGTTGGAAATGTACGCGACCGACAACAGCGGCCGGTACCCGACCATCGCGGGTCAGCTGGTTCAGAACTATCTGAAGACCATTCCTACGTGCCCGTCGGCAGGTGCCAACACCTACACCGGTGGATACACCTCAGTGTCTGACCCAGACGCATACACGGTCGTGTGCAGCGGCAAC